>DAHZDR010000276.1 GCA_027403435.1 Deltaproteobacteria bacterium | reverse complement strand
ATCTGGATTGGTCATTTGAGTGTAACCTGGCGCGTTTATTAACCCCAAGGTGAACGCGTTGGATATTGTACGGGAGAGATCGAGTGACCAGCTATCCCGCCGCTGAGGCTTTCACTAAAAGCCGCGCCCTCGCCGATTGGGTCGCGGAATGCGCGCGCCTGACTCGTCCGGAGCGAATCGTCTGGTGCGACGGTTCCGAAGCGGAACGCCGCCGCCTGACCGACGCGGCGGTGGCCGCGGGAACGCTGATTCCGCTCAGTCCGGAAAAGCGTCCCGGCTGCCACCTGCATCGCTCGAATCCCAACGACGTCGCCCGCACCGAAGAGGTCACGTTCATCTGCTCGCCGGCCAAAGCGGGCGCCGGCGTGACCAACAACTGGATGGCGCCGGACGAGGCCTACGCCAAGCTCGGCGCGTTGCTCAAAGACTCGATGGCGCGCCGCACGATGTATGTGATTCCGTACGTGATGGGTCCGCTGGGATCGCCGTTCGCCAAGGTCGGCGTCGAAATCACCGACAGCGTTTACGTGGCGCTGAGCATGCGGATCATGACGCGGATGGGCCGGCCGGCGCTGGAGATGCTCGGCGAATCGGCGGATTTCAACCGCGGCCTGCATTGCACGCTCGATCTCGATCCGCGCAAGCGTTTCATCTGCCATTTTCCCCAGGACAACACGATCTGGTCGGTCGGCAGCGGCTACGGCGGCAACGCGCTGCTGAGCAAGAAATGCTTCGCCCTGCGCATCGCGAGCTGCCTCGCCCGCGACGAAGGCTGGCTCGCCGAGCATATGCTGATTGTCGGAATACAGAATCCCGCCGGCGAAACCCGCTATCTCGCCGCGGCGTTCCCCAGCGCTTGCGGCAAAACCAATCTGGCGATGCTGACGCCGCCGCCCGCCCTGAAGGGCTGGAAGATATTCACCGTCGGCGACGATATCGCATGGCTGCGGATCGGACCCGACGGCGGACTTTGGGCGATCAACCCCGAGGCCGGCTATTTCGGCGTCGCGCCCGGCACCAGCATGAAGTCGAACCCCAACGCGATGCGTTCGGTCGAGCGCGACGCGCTCTTCACCAACGTCGCGGCGACGCCCGACGGCGACGTCTGGTGGGAAGGCATGGACGCGCCGCCGCCCAACGGCCTGCGCGATTGGCAAGGCCGGCCCTGGAATCCGCAATCGGGCGAAAAAGCGGCTCATCCGAACAGCCGCTTCACCGCCCCGATGGCGAACAATCCGGCGCTATCGCCGCATGCGAACGATCCGCGCGGCGTGCCAATCTCGGCGATCGTCTTCGGCGGACGGCGGGCCACCACGATGCCGCTCGTGCTGGAATCGTTCGATTGGACGCACGGCGTCTTCATGGGCGCCACCATGGGATCCGAAACCACGGCGGCCGCGGCCGGCAAGGTCGGCGTCGTGCGGCGCGACCCGATGGCGATGCTGCCGTTCTGCGGCTACAACATCGGCGAATATCTGGGCCACTGGCTTAATCTCGGCAAGCGCCTGACCAAGCCGCCGCGCATTTTCATGGTCAACTGGTTTCGCAAAAGCGCCGGCGGCGATTTCCTGTGGCCGGGCTTCGGTGAAAACCTGCGCGTGCGGAAATGGATGCTCGATCGGATCCATAACGACGGCGACGGCCATCGCACTCCCGTCGGCTTCGCCCCCGATCCGGCCGGACTCGAAATCGCCGGACTCGAAATCGCGCCGGAGCAATTGCGCCAGGCGCTCGCCATCGATCGCGACGAATGGCGCCACGAAATCGCCTCGGCCGGCGAATTCCTCGACAAGATCGGCCCCACGCTGCCCGCGGCGCTCCGCGAGCGGCATCGCGCGCTGGCCGCCGCGCTCGGCTAAGCGCCGCGCGCCAACGCCGCGCGGATCGTCGCGCTTCACGCCGGCGCGCGCGAGGGGCTATAGTGCGCGCGATGTTTCGCGACGTTTCGCGGCGCCCGGCGCCCGCATCCAACTCAAGCGGCTCGAATTTATCCTCCGGCGCCGCCAGTTCCGCCGCGCCAGCGCCTTACCAGCGCGATTCGCCGCACGCCTGGCGGATGGTCGCGGCGGGTTTCCTTGCGACCTTCACGCTGTTCGGCGTGGCCTACAGCTTTGGCGCGTTCTTCCGGCCGATCGCGGCGGAATTCGGCGCCAGCCGCACGGCGACCTCGGCGATCTTTTCGATCACCGCGTTCATCTATTTCATCCTCGGTCCGCTCACCGGCCATCTGGCGGATCGTTTCGGACCGCGGCCGGTGGCGGCGATCGGCGCAATCGCGACCGGAACCGGCTTGCTCCTGACCGCGTCAATTCATCGGCTGGCGATGGCCTATCTCACCTACGGCCTGGGCGTGGGCGTCGGCGTCGCCTGCTGTTACGTGCCGCTGGTGGCCGCCGTCAGCGGATGGTTCCTCAAGCGGCGCAATACCGCGCTGGGAATCACGGTGTCGGGAATCGGGGCGGGAACGCTGGCGATTGCGCCGCTGGCCGCGGCGCTAATCAAGCATTACGGATGGCGGGAA
>DAHZDR010000273.1 GCA_027403435.1 Deltaproteobacteria bacterium | reverse complement strand
AGCTCGAATTGCCCGGCGTCAGCCTGCAGGTCACTCCGCAGCGTCATTATCTCTACGATTCGCTCGCCGCCCATCTGCTGGGCTACGTCGGCGAAGTCACGCTGAAGGACCTCGATCGGCTGCCCGACTACCGGATGGGCGACGAGATTGGAAAATTCGGCCTCGAACGCAGCCTCGAAGCGACCCTGCGCGGCGCCGCCGGCGGCCAGGAAATCGAAGTTGACGCGATCGGCCGGCGGCTCCGGCTGCTGCGCGAGATTCCCGAAAGCCCCGGCGACAGTATCGTCATGACCATCGACCTCGATCTGCAGCGCGCCGCCGAGGCGGCGATCGGCAATCGCGTCGGCGCCCTGGTCGCGATCGATCCCAACACCGGCTATATCCTCGCGATGGCCAGCCAGCCCGCGTTCGATCCCAATATCTTCGCCGAGGGAATTTCGTCGTCGGCCTGGCGCGAACTCGTCACCGACCCCAACCATCCCCTGGAAAACCGCGCCATCCAGGGCGCCTACCCGCCCGGTTCGACCTTCAAGATCGTCGATTCGATCGCCGCCCTGATGGATCGTTCGATCACGCCGTCAACCAGCTACTACTGCCCCGGCGGCATCTGGTTCGGCAACCGCGAATATCGCTGCTGGCGCAAGCAGGGACATGGCCATATCGAATTGCATCGCGCGATCGTCGAATCCTGCGACGTGTTTTTCTATGAAGTCGGCGAGCGGCTCGGCGTCGATCGAATCGCCGCGTGGGCGCATGCGCTGGGCTTGGGCCGCAAGACCGGAATCGACCTGAACAACGAAAGAACCGGCGTGATCCCCTCCACCGCGTGGAAGGAACGGCGTTTTCGCGAACGCTGGTATCCGGCCGAGACGCTGTCGGTCGCGATCGGCCAGGGCTATGTCACGGTGACGCCGCTGCAACTGGCCATGATGGTGGCGACGGTCGCCAACGGCGGCACGCTCTATAAGCCGCAATTCGTGCGTGAAATCGACGCTATCGACGGCTCGGTGGTCAAACAGTTTCCGCCGGTCGCGCGCGCCCAGTTGAAGATCGATCCCCAGGACTTGAATGACGTGCGCGCCGCGATGGTCGATGTGGTCAACGCGCCGGACGGCACCGGCCACTCCGTCAAAATCAACGGCGTCGTCGTCGCCGGCAAAACCGGCACCGCGCAGGTAATCAAAGAGGCGCAGGGCGCGCGCACCAAAGAAACCGCCCTGCCCATGAAATATCGCGACCACGGATGGTTTATCGCCTACGCGCCCGCCGACCATCCCAAAATCGCCATCGCCTGCATTATCGAACATTCCGGCCATGGCGGCTCCTTCGCCGGTCCGGTGGTGAAGCAGGTGATGGAAAAATACTTCGAGCTCTATCCATCCCAGGGTTCCAGCCCGGTCGCGCCGGCGGCGACCCCCAACCAGTCCGCGCGGACCCAACCGCTGGACGAGTAACACTGGACCGCACGCCATCCGATGCCCACCTTTGACCGACGCCTGCTCTATCATTTCGACTGGACGGTTTTTTCGCTCGCGCTCGCGCTCTGCGGCATCGGCATGCTGAGCGTGGTCAGCGCGACCTGGGGCGGCCGCCATCAGGGACTGGATCCGCTGGTGGCGCGCCAGATTCTCTGGGTCGGCGTGGGCGCCGCCCTGATGGTCGCGGCGGCGCTGCTCGACTATCGCCTGTTGGCCACCTACGCCTATCCGTTTTACGCGGTCGCCGTCGCCTTGCTGATCGTCGTCGCCGTCGCCGGCCATAGCACCGGCGGTTCGCGCCGATGGATTAACCTCGGCGTGCTCAATCTCGAACCTTCGGAAATCGCCAAGCTCGCCGTGGTGCTGGTGATGGTGCGTTATCTGCGCGAAGCGCCGCCCAAGGGCGGATGGGGCCTGACGCATCTGCTGGTCCCGGCGCTGATGCTCGCGGCGCCGGTGGCGCTGGTGCTCAAACAGCCCGACCTCGGCACCGGCCTCATTCTGATCCTGATTACGGCCACGCTAATCTTCGTCAGCGGCCTCAATTGGCGGGTAATGGCGGCGGTGGGACTGGCGGCGACCCTGGCGGCCCCCGCGGCGTGGCATTACCTCAAACCCTACCAGCGCGAGCGGCTGGTCAGCTTCATCAATCCGCAATCCGATCCGCTCGGTTCGGGCTATCACATTATCCAGTCGGAAATCGCAATCGGTTCCGGCGGAAAATGGGGCAAGGGCTTTCTCAAGGGCACCCAGGCGCGGCTCAACTTCCTGCCCGAACAGACCACGGATTTCATCTTCGCCGCCTATGCCGAGGAATTCGGTTATGTCGGCACGATGGCGCTGCTCGGGCTGTACGCGGCGTTGATCGCCCGCGGCATCTGGATCGCCCGCCACGCCCGCGACCGTTTCGGCGCGCTGCTCGCGATCGGCTTTACCGGCGTCGTTTTCTGGCAGGTCGCGATCAATATCGGCATGGCCACGGGGATGCTGCCGGTGGTTGGCATCACCCTGCCGCTGGTGAGTTACGGCGGCTCCTCGCTAATCGCGATGATGACCGCGCTGGGCATGATGATCAGCGTCAATATGCGCCGTTATCTCTTTTGACCGCCCGGCGCGCGTTGGAAGCGCCTGACGCGCGGCATAGACTCGCTTCCACCAAATCAACGGAGGCGGCCGCGGCCCTCGGACGGCGCGGCCCGTGATTCAGTCATGGCGCGCATCGCCAAACCGACCGATCCGACCGACCGCGAAATCTTTGAAATTCATCGCCGCTATATCGCCGTGATGGAAGGCGAGCGGCTGGCCTCGCTCAGCGATGAAACCAAGGCGCACTATCTGCAAGTGCTGCGCACGCTGACGGAAAAGCTCGCGACGCCCGGCAAGCCGCTCTCCGAAATCGTCGGCGAGATGCTGTCCGAAGCGGCGCCGCTGCTGTTCCAGGCGATGCGGCGCTAGAGC
>DAHZDR010000250.1 GCA_027403435.1 Deltaproteobacteria bacterium | reverse complement strand
ATCCCGCGGCGATTCTCGCGGCGTAGCGGCTCAGCCGGAATTTGACCGGCGCCGCCCGCGCCAAATCACCAAAACGAAAATTCGCTAGCGCTCGGCGTGGCCGAGGAAACGCTACCGGCAAAAATTGCGCGCTTCGGCGTGTGCACGGCAAGCCTTGTCGCAACGGCGTTGGCGTCAGAAGACGCACGCGGCGCGAGAGTGAAAGAAAAGCATGTTGATCATCCTGGGATTGGCGTTGTTATTCGCGATGATCGCGGGATTCGCGATTGCTCCTCGCCAGACGCTGGCGGCGCCGCTGACGTTTCCCGCGGCGGCGCCAATTTCGGCGGGCGACATTTTTTTACGGACGCAGCCGGGCTATCTGGCCGGCACGCAGGGCTTGCGGCAATTCGGCGCGGAAGCGGTCGCGGCTTACGGATTGAGCCATGATTGGGCCTTCGTGGGGAGAATTTCCCTCTGCAATACAAGCAGCAACGTTATTCACTACTCGGCGGACGGCATAACCGCGACACCTTCGGCCCAAGCGACACGGACGTGCTCGCGCGCTATACCTTCTGGGAACAGGACGGGATCGGCTCGACCAATCGATTGGCGTTGCTCGGCGGCGCGCTGGTTCCCAGCGGACCGTCCCTCAATACCGACGCGTACGGATTGATACCGCGCACACTGCAACCGGCCACCGGCGCGTGGGGCGCGAAAAGCGGCGTGATCTTCAGCCAGCAGACGCTCACTCGCGAAATCGACTTTTACGCCGGCTACACGCATCATTTCGAGGGCGGCGGTTATCAATTCGGCGACGAATATTTCTTCGACGCGAGCCTCCAGCGCCGTATTCTGCCGCTTCGTCTGCCTGACATCGGCATTCCCACGATCGAAACGTACGGCGTGCTGGAGAGCAATTTGTTCTTTGACCAGAAGGACCAGTCTTCGGGAACGCGGCCGGTCTTCGACACCGGCGGGACGCTCTGGCAGCTCGATCCGGGACTGCGATTCGTCGGGATGGATTGGGGCTTCGCGGCGTTGGCGGAACTGCCCGCGTATCAATCGGTCAATGGCGGCGGACCATTGCATAAATATGGCTTCCTGTTGGTTTATCGGCATGTGTTTTTCACCCCATGGCATCTGTGAGGAACCCCTCCCCACGAAGAAATTCCGCTTCGACGTTCGTGATTCGTCGGCGTGGCGAAAAAGGAGTTGACGATGGTTTGGCGAGAAAGATTGGCGCGGATTGCGCTCGCGATCGCGGCGCTCGCGATGATGGCGCCGGCGACGCGCGCGGCGTCGGCGCGATCGCGGAACGATGCCGCCACGGTGCGGCAATTCTGCAAAGCGGGCGATCAGTGCGTGACCGTCCAGGTGCGCGGCGTGGCGATTCCTTTCACCGCTTTCGGAATCCTGAAACGGCTCCATCAGATCCCGGGAGTAACGCGGGTGCGATTCAACCTCACCACCGGCCTTGCGATCGTCAGTCTGCGTAAAGGCGCGCGGCTAACCGATCAGGAATTGCGCGAGGCGGTGATTGACGCCAGCTACACGCCCGGGAAAATCGTCTGGATTGACACGGATAGCGGCGCGGCCGCGCCCGGCGTGAATCCGATTGGACAGAACCTTCCGGAGCGGACTAGGATTCCAGGCCGGCGCGGATGATCGCGGCCGCAATCACCGTCGGAGGATTACGCTCATGACGAAATACACATTCGTGGTTTTGTCCAATCCCACAGCCGGCAAAGAGGCCGAGTACAACGAATGGTACAACGGCCAGCATATTCCGGACGTGCTGAACGTTCCCGGCTTCGTGCGCGCCCAGCGCTTCAAGCTGGCGGACGCGCAGATGGGCAAGCACAATCCCCACAAATATCTGGCGATCTACGAGATCGAGACCGACGACCTGGCCGGCGCGCTCGCCGAACTCAAGGCGCGCGGCGGCACCGCCGACATCGTGATGAGCGACGCGATCGACCTGAAGAACGTCGGCGCGTATGTCTTTGCGCCGGTCGCCGAGGCGGTCGAAGCGAAAAACGTGCGGCGTCCGCGCCGGGCGGCCTAGCCGTCGCGGGGAGCGGAGCGTTTTCAACCGGCGCTCCGCTCCGCCCGCGCAAAATCATCCGTCGAATCAGCGCGCGCCGGCGGGGGATGAGCTTTCACCCGCGCCCGATTCCTGCTTTCCTGATAGCGGTGCGCAGACCATGAATACGACCATAATTTCCGAAATCCGGGCGCGCGAAATTATCGATTCGCGCGGCAATCCAACGATCGAGACGGACGTGCGGCTGGAAGGCGGCGCGGTGGGCCGCGCCGCCGTGCCCTCGGGCGCTTCCACCGGCGCGCATGAGGCGCTCGAACTGCGCGACGGCGATCGCGCCCGCTTCGGCGGCAAGGGCGTGCTCAAGGCGGTCGCCAACGTCAACGGACCAATCGCGAAACGGCTGGCCGGATTCGACGCGCTCGGCCAGGCCGCGATCGACGAAGCCTTGATCGAACTCGACGGCACTGAGAACAAGTCGCAGCTGGGCGCCAACGCGACGCTTGGCGCGTCGCTCGCCGTGGCCCACGCGGCGGCCGCCGCGCGCGGCCTGCCGCTGTATCGTTACCTCAACGAACGCGCGGCGCTGATGCCCACGCCGATGATGAACGTGATCAACGGCGGCAAGCACGCGGACTCAAGCGTCGATATGCAGGAGTTCATGATCGTGCCGCTCGGCGCGCCGACGATGGCGGAAGCGGTGCGTATCGGCGCCGAGGTGTTTCACGCGCTGGCGGCCACGCTCAAACGCCGCGGCCACTCGACCAACGTCGGCGACGAAGGCGGCTTCGCGCCCAATCTGCGCGATAACGAAGAGCCGATCGTGGTGATTCTCGAAGCGATTACGGCGGCCGGTTATCGGCCCGGCGAGCAGGTCGCGATCGCGCTCGATCCGGCCTCCAGCGAATTTTACGAGGACGGCAAATACGTCTTCGCCCGCTCCGACGGCAAGGCGCGCGGCGCCGACGAAATGGTGCGGATTTACGAACGGTTGATTGCGCAGTACCCGATCGTTTCGATCGAGGACGGCCTCGCCGAAGACGACTGGAGCGGATGGAAAACGCTCACGGCGGCGCTGGGCGCGCGGGTGCAGCTGGTTGGCGACGATTTGTTCGTCACCAATCCGAAGCGCCTTGAACGGGGCGTCGCGGAAGGCGTTTGCAATTCGATTTTGATCAAGCTCAACCAAATCGGCACGCTTACCGAAACGCTGCGGACGATCGAGATCGCCCGGGCGGCCGGTTACACCTGCGTGATCTCGCATCGCTCGGGCGAAACCGAGGACACCACCATCGCCGATTTGGCGGTCGCCGCCGAAGTGGGCCAGATCAAGACCGGCTCGATGAGCCGCGGCGAACGCGTCGCGAAATACAATCGCCTGATACGCATCGCGGAGGAACTGGGGACGGCCGCGGTTTATCCGGGCGCGAAGGTTTTTCGCGTCCGCCCCGGAGCCGCGCGATGAGCCGTCCGCCGGTCGCCGCGCTGATCATTTTCGACGGCTGGGGCCTGCGCGACGCGCGCGCGGCCAACGCGATTCTGGCCGCGCGCACGCCGGTGATGGACCGCTTGTGGGCGACGCGGGCGCATTGCGCGGTTGAGGCCTCGGGCGAGGCGGTCGGGCTCGCGCCGGGCGTGATGGGCAATTCGGAGGTCGGCCATCTGACGATCGGCGCCGGCCGCGTGATCCACCAGGACGTGATGCGCATCACGAAGGCGATCGAAACCGGCGCATTTTTCCGCAACGAAGCGCTGCTCAACGCCTGCCGCGCCGCCGCAAATTCCGGCCGCACGCTGCATCTCTGGGGCCTGCTTTCCGACGGCGGCGTGCATAGCCATATTGACCATCTGCTGGCGCTGCTCGATTTGGCGGCGCGGGAACGAGTCGAAAATCTGGCGGTGCATGCGGCGCTCGACGGACGCGACAAGCCGCCGCGTTCGGCTTTGCCCTTTATCGATCGTCTCGAGGCGAAGCTGAAAGAGCTGGGGCGCGGCCGGATCGCCACGGTGGCGGGCCGCTACTTCGCGATGGACCGCGACCAGCGCTGGGAGCGCGTCGAACGCGCCTGGCGCGCGATCGCGCTTGGCGAAGGCCCTTGCGCGCCGACCGCGCGGGCGGCGGTCGAAGCCGCATACGCCGCGGACCAGGGCGACGAATTCGTCGCGCCGACGGTGATCGCCGCGGCTCATCCGATCGCCGACGGCGACCAGGTGGTCGGTTTCAATTTCCGCGCCGACCGCGCCCGCGAAATGACCGCCGCGCTCACGCAATCCGACTTCGCCGGCTTCGCCCGTCCGCGCTTTCCCAGGGTCGGCTACGTTTGCATGTCCGAGTACGACCGCAAGCTGAACCTGCCGCTCGCGTTCGGCCCCGAGGAGGTGCGCAACACGCTGGCCGAGGCGCTGGCGCGCGCCGGAATCGGCAATCTCAGAATCGCCGAGACGGAAAAATACGCGCACGTGACCTATTTTCTGAACGGCGGCGTCGAGCAACCGTTTCCGGGCGAGGAGCGAATCCTGATCGCTTCATCGAAAGTCGCGACCTACGACCTCGAGCCCGGAATGCGGGCGCTGGCGATCGCCCGCCGCGCCGCCGCTGAAATCGCTTCACGCCGTTTCGGCGTGGTCGTGATGAATTTCGCCAATCCCGACATGGTCGGCCATACCGGCAACCTGGCCGCGACCGTGGCCGCCGTCGAGGCCCCCGACGCGGCGCTCGGCGTCGTGCTCGACGAGCTCGACCGCGCGCACGGCGTGGCGCTGATTACGGCCGATCACGGCAACGCCGAATTCATGGCGGATCCCGCGACCGGCCAACCCCATACCGCGCACACCACCAATCCCGTGCCGTTGATCCTTTACGATCCCTCGTATCAGGGCCGGCTCAAGGCGCATGGCACGCTGGCCGACGTCGCCCCGACTTTCCTTGGGATGCTCGGGCTGGAGCGGCCGCCCGAAATGACCGGCCGCGATTTGCGCGACCCCGCGCCGCGCTGAAGCGGCGCGTTTGGCGTTACGCTTCGAGGATCGCGCGCGCTTCGGCCGGCGTCGCCACCGCGTGGCCCATCGCGCGAATTGTCGCCGCCGCGCGCGCCGCCAGCTCCGGATTGCCCGGCTGGCCGGCGCGCGCGTACTGATAATCCTCGAGCCCGATCCGCAGATGCCCGCCGAGGCTCACGATCAGCGGCGCGAGCGGCAGATTGTCGCCGCCCAGCGTCGCCGCGAACCAGTTCGCGCGCACGCCCTTCAGCATGTCGAGATACGCCTCCAGGCTTTTCAGCGTCGGCGGCAAGCCGAACGGCAGTTCCGGCCCGCCCAGATAAAACTTGAGCATCAGCGGCTCCGTCAGCACGCCCAGCTCGAGGAACACCAGCGCCGCGCGCAGGAAGCTCGGATCGAAAATTTGCAGCGTCGGCCGCAGGCCCAGTTCGCGCGACCGTTCGAGGAAATAGCGAATCGTCGCGTACGAGTTCTGATAGACCAGATCCTCGCCGTGCAGCTTTTTCGCGGCCGGATCGTACGCGGCCAGATTGACCGAGCCCAGGTCGCCCGCGCCGAAGTCGGGCCGGGTCGCCGGATCCTTCGCCAGCTCGACGAAATGGCTGAAGCGCGCCGCCGCGTCGCCCTCGATCGGAAACGTCGGCCACAGCAGCGCGTCCGCTTCCGCCCGCGTCCGCCGATAGACCTCCGCGTAATACGGCAGGTCGTGCACCCATTGGCCCGATTCGGGATCGCGCACGTGGAAATGGATGATCGCCGCGCCCGCCCGCGCCGTCGCGATCGCGTCCGCCGCGATTTCCGCCGGACTGTACGCGATATGCGGATTCAGCTTGCGCGGCGCGGCCCCGTTGATCGCCGCCTCGATTATCACTTTCGCCATCGCCCCGGCCCTCCCGCGCCGCGGCCGCCTACCAGCGCACCACCTGCTCGTAGACCTTCGGCAACTGCCGCGGCAGCGACGTGATGTCGTCGATCACCAGGTAGCGCGATGGCGCGCACATCTGCCGCAGATAGTCGTGCCCGGTCCGGTCCACCGTGATGCAGAACGGCAGCACGCCCGCCATCTCCAGCTCCTTCAGCGCGACCATCGTGTCCTGGATTCCATAGGCGTTCGAGCGCCGGTCGTGCCCGTAATCGAAATCCTGCGGAAAGCCGTCGCTCAGCAGGATCATGTGCCGGGCGCGCGCGCTCACGTCCTTGAATTTCTCGCGCACGTGGCGAATCGCCGCGCCCATCCGCGTCGATCGTTTGGGCTCGACCGCGCCGACCCGCGCGCGCACCTCGTCGGACAGCTCCTGATCGAATTCCTTGATTACGTAGAACTCGACGTTGTCGCGCCCATGCCCGGAAAAGCCCATGATCGCGTACGAATCGCCGATCTCCTCCAGCGCCTGCGCCATGATCACCAGCGCTTCCTTGTTGACGTCGATAATCCGCCGCGGCCGCCGCGCCGGCTCCGTCCGCCGCTGCCACGCCTTCATCCAGTCGTCGCTGTCGTCGTTATCCGGCGAAGCCTTGCGCGGCTCGCGATGGACCGGCTCGTCGGTCGAGGCCGACATGTCGAGCAGGAACAGCGTCGCCACGTCGCGCGCCTCTTTCTTGCGCGCCTTGTACAGCCGCCCGTCCGGCAATTCGCCCATCCGCCGCGCGATCCGCGCCTCGATCGTCCGGTCCAGATCGATTTCGTCGCCATCCTCCAGCCCGCGCACCATCCGGTACGAGGCCGGCCGGATCCGCTGGAAATTGCGCCGCACCTGCGGCAGCACTTCGGCGTATTGCCGCAGCGTGTCGGCGAAAAAATCGCCGTGGTCGCCTTCGAGCTGGATTTCGCGCAAGCGGCACCAGTTGCGCCGGTAGTCGGCCAGCACGTAATCCCATTCGTCGTAGGCGTAGTAACTGTCCTGGCCGCGGCCGCGCCCGAGGATCAGCCGTCCGCCGTTGGGCGGCGCGCCGATCTCGCCCAGCTGCTCGCGCAGCGCGTCGAGTTCGCTGGCGTTCTTGCCGAGCAGTTGCGTCAGGTACATCCCTTCGCCCTCGGCGCCGCCTTCGCCTTGCGCCGGCCGCAATTCCATCCCCTGCTCGATCAGCCGGCGGATTTCCTCGGCCGTGAGCGGCCGTCCGCCCTTGCCCTTGGCGTTCTGGCCCGAGGTTTCCATCCGCGTGTTTTGATCGGGTTCGCCGTCGCCGCCGCCGCCGTCGCCGTCCTCTTGCCCAAGGCCGTCGGCGCGATTGCCCGTGCCGCTCACCCGGCTCGCCAGATCGTCCCGCAACTGGCGGGCGCGTTCGTCCAGCGCGTCGTCCGCGCCCGCCGCGCGCGCCGCTTCGATCAGCGCCGTCAGCCACGCGTGGATCGCCGCCGTCTGCCGCGCGCTGTCGGCCACGGTCGCGCCCGGCTCGCGCA
>DAHZDR010000247.1 GCA_027403435.1 Deltaproteobacteria bacterium | reverse complement strand
CTCCCGCGTTGGAAAGAAATCCACACTCCACCAGCACCGCCGGCATCAACGCCCCCACGAGCACATAAAACGGCCCCTGCTTCGCCCCCAGTTCATTCACCCTGATTCCCGTTTCGGCCGCGGCGTCCGCGGCCGTCGCGGCCTCGATCATCCGCGCCAGCGAGGCGGATTCGTTCGCCTTATATTGCTGGCGCAGATCGGTCAGGATGTAGTGTAAGTTGGGTCCACCCGGCGCGCTATAGCCGCCCGCGACTCCGTTCTCCATCCGCGCCAGCCGGATCGTGGCCCGGTCGGTCGTGTTGTTCAGATAGTAAGTCTCGATTCCCGCGGTCTCCGCGTTCGGACTGGAATTAAGATGAATCGACACGAACAGGTCGGCGCCCGCCGCGTTCGCGATTTCCGTGCGTTCGCGGAGCGGCAAAAAAACGTCGCCGCTCCGCGTCAGCCGCGCATCGACTCCGCGCGCGATTAACGCCTCTCGCAGCCGCATCGCGATTTGCAGCGCGAGATCTTTCTCCGCGACGCCCCCGGCCGCCGCGGTTCCGGGATCGCGTCCGCCATGCCCCGGATCGATCATCACGATCGGCCGGCGCGCTTCCCGATTTTGCGCCACGCCAACGCCGCGCTCCAGGCCCGGCGGTCGGCCGGATGCCGCGCCGGCCGCCAGCGATCGGCGCGGGAGGATTTTCGCCCGCCGCGCCGACATCAGCAGGGGCGCCGCCAGATCCGGAACCGCGCCCGCCGGCGCGATCCGCAGCGTCAGTTCCCGCGCCGTCCGCACCAGCGCGTAATCCGCCCGCCCGGTCACCGCCACAACGATGCGCGCGCGCCCCGCGCCGCCGTCAAACGCGGTCACGCCGGCGACCGGCGCCGGCGTCCGGCCGGCGAATGGATGCGCGCCGATCCGCAGGCGCGTCCCGCTCAAATCGATCCATAGTTCCTGGCCATGCGCGCTGAGACGCCAACTCAATCCGCGCCCCCCGATCGCGAATCGCATCTCGACCGCCGGCCCCTGGCGTTCGATCGCCGCGCCGGCGATCGTCGCCGCCCGCGCCGCGCGCCCCGCGCCGGAAATCGCCGCCAGCGCGATCAGCGCGCGAACCGTCCACGCTCTCAGCCGCGCCGCGGCATGCGGCCCGCGGCGCCCGCCGCCACTCGCGCCCGCGCCGTTACGATTCTCCGCCGCCATTGAGCCGCGCCGCCATCCGCGCCAGCAGGTTCAGCGCCTCGAGCGGCGTCATCCGCTCGACGGCGGCCGCGCGCAATTCCTCGATCACCCGCCGCTCATTGGGCGCGAACAGGCCGATTTGCGCCGCCGCGCCGGCCGTGGCGCCGCCGCGCGCGAGCCGCGCGCCGCCCGCCTCGTCGAACTCTCCCGCCTCAAGGTTTGTCAGGATTTGACGGGCGCGCCCGATAATGCTCGCCGGCAGGCCCGCCAACCGCGCCACTTCGATTCCGTAGCTGCGGCTGGCCGGTTCCTCGATCACCCGCCGCAGGAACAGCACTTCGCCGTTCCACTCCCGCGCCGCCATGCTCAAATTCTTGACCCGCGGCCGCTCCCGCGCAAGCTCGGTCAGTTCGTGGAAATGCGTCGCGAAGAGCACCTTGGCCCGCGTCGCGTCATGCAGATATTCCGCCACCGCCCAGGCAATCGCGAGCCCGTCGAAGGTGCTGGTGCCGCGCCCGACCTCGTCGAGCAGCAGCAGGCTGCGGTCGGTCAGCCCTTCGAGCAGCCGCGCGGTCTCGCGCATCTCGACCATAAAGGTCGATTCGCCGCGCCGGAGCTCGTCGCGCGCGCCAATCCGCGTCAGCACCCGATCGGTCAGGCCCGCGCGCGCCGAAACCGCCGGCACGAAACCGCCCATCTGGGCCATGATCGCGATCAGCGCGACCTGCCGCAGGTAGGTCGATTTACCGGCCATGTTCGGTCCCGTGATCAACAGCAATTGCCGTTCGTCGGGATCGGCGGCGACGTCATTGGGCACGAACTCGCCCGGCTTCAGCCCCGCCTCGATCACCGGATGGCGTCCGTCGCGCACCGCGATCGCCCGGCCCGAGTCCATCTCCGGCCGCACGTAGCCGCGCCGGCGCGCGACCGCCGCCAGCGATCGCAGCGCGTCGAATTCGCCGACCGCCGCCGCCGTCTCCAGAATCTCTCCCGCCGCCGCGGCCGCCGCCCGCAGCATCGCGGTGAACAATCCGAGCTCCAGTTCCTTCAGTCCGGCTTCCGCGCTCAGGATTTTCCGCTCCAGCTCCTTCAGTCCCGCCGTGGTGAAACGCTCCGCTCCGACTAGCGTCTGCTTGCGTTCGTAATCCGCCGGCACGCGCTCCAGATGCGCCCGCGTGATTTCGAAGTAGTAGCCGAAGACCTGGTTGTAGCGGACCTTGAGCGAGTGAATTCCGGTGCGCGCGCGCTCCGCGGCCTCCAGCCGCGCGATCACGCCGCGCGCGTCGCGGGCCAGCGTCCGCAACTCGTCAACTTCGGCGCTGACCCCGGCGCGAATCGTGTTGCCGTCGCGCGGATTGAGCGGCGGTTCGTCGCTCAACGTCGCCTCGAGCCGCGCCGCAAGCTCCGGCAGCGGCCGGATACGGTCCCCGATCCCGGCGATCAGCGCGGCGCGCCGCCCGCCCAGCGCCCGCTTGAGCGCCGCCGCCGCCCGCAGCGCCTGCGCCAGTTTCAGCGCGTCGCGCGGATTCGCGCGCATCGCGCCCACCCGCCCGGCCAGACGTTCGAGGTCGCCGATCCGTTTGAGCGATTCCTCGCTCTCACCGCCCAGATCGGCCTCGAACAACTCTTCGACCGCGTCATGACGGGCGCGAATCGCGCCCAGCTCCATCAGTGGATAGACGATCCAGTTCGCCAGCGTGCGCGCGCCCACCGGCGTCAGCGTTTCGTCGAGAATCGACAGCAGCGACCCCGTCCGCGTCCCGTCGCTCGAAACCACCAGCTCCAGATGGCGCCGGCTGACCTCGTCCACCAGCATGAATTCCGCCGCGCGATAGATGCGTGGCGCGCGCAGATAGGACAGGTCGCCGCCGAAGTTCTCCGCGACGTAGCGCAGCGCCGCCGCGCCCGCTCCCGCGATCGCCGCCGCCGCTTCGCCATGCGCCGACGGCGGCCAAGCCGCGCCGAAGCGCCGCGCCAGCGGACCGTCGGTGACGTTGTCGTCAAACCACTCCGGCGCGACCATACTGAACGGCGCGCTCAGTTCCCGCGCCAGCGCCGCCGCGCCGGCGCAGCCCTCGGGCGCGATTATTTCGCGCGGCGCGATTCGCGCGATCTCTTCGCGCGCCGCCGCTGGCCCGGCCACCCGCGTCGCGATAAATTCCCCCGTCGAAACGTCGATCGCCGCCAGCGCGTAACCGTCGCCGTCGGGCGCCGCCGCCAGCAGAAAATTCTTCTCCCCGGCCACCAGCACCAGCTCTTCGCCAACGGTGCCCGGCGTGATCACCCGCACCACCTGCCGCGGCATCAGGCCGCGACCCCCGGCGCGCCGATCGGCGGCCGGCGCCGCGAGCTGAAACGCGCCGCCTTTCGCGCTCGCGCCGACCGCCGTCTCCGGCGCCGACTGCTCGCAAATCGCGACCTTGTATCCGGCCTTGAGCAGTTTGGCGACGTACGGCTCCGCCGCGTGATACGGCACGCCGCACAGCGGCACGCCGTCCTTCGATCGCGAAGTAAGCTGAATCTCCAGCACGCGCGCGCCGACTTCGGCGTCCTCGAAAAACATTTCGTAAAAATCGCCCAGGCGGAAAAACAAAATTGCATCCGGCGCCTGGCGCTTGACGTTCAGATATTGCGCGATGAGCGGTGTGTGCTTGACGGTCACGATCGCCGCCCAGAATATCCAGCCGCGCGCCGCGCCGCAAAAGCGCGTCCACCCCTGCCGGCGAATTCCGCTGGCGCGCCCGGTTGACCGCGGCGGGCGAACCTGCGCGCCAGTCAGACCGTCATTCCGAGCGAAGGCCGCGCGGCGCGGCATCCCGGGATTCTTCGCTGCGCTCAGAATGACAGAGCATGGCGCTCAGAATGACCACGTGGGACGCCCGGAGTGACAAAAAATGGCGCTCGGCGTGACCGGATAGGCCTGGTGGGGAGAATCCCTGGCGACCGCGCAGCCGGCGCCGGAGCACGCGCCACGCGCGGCTCCGTTCAGTCCCGCGCGACGATTCCCGCCCCGCGCGCCCAGCGATATTTCGCGCCCAGCACCGCGACCGGCTTTTCGGTCGTGTACGGATAGGCCGGGACGCCGTGCTCGAACAGATACGCGCTCGCCTGTTCGACCTCGACGTCGCCGACCAGCGACGCGACGATCGGCTTGACGATCCCGCGCCGGCGCGCCTCTTCGACGGCCTCCACCAGCAGCTTCGCGAAGACCATCGGCGGCGTAATTATGGTGTGCCAGTAGCCGAGGATCAGGGCGTGGATGCGCGGGTCGTCGAGACCGAGCGCGATCGTGTTGCGATAGGTTGTGGGCGGCTCGCCGCCGGTGATATCAACCGGGTTGCCGGCCGCGCCGAAAGGCGGAATGAACTTGCGAAAGGCCGCGTCGAGGTCGGGCGGCATCTCCATCAGCTTAAGCCCGTTGTCGACGCAGGCATCCGAGAGCAGCACGCCCGAGCCGCCGGCGCCGGTGATAATGAGCACGTT
>DAHZDR010000238.1 GCA_027403435.1 Deltaproteobacteria bacterium | reverse complement strand
TCCACCGAATGCGTCTAAAACGCTTTCGAACTCAAATTTTCGGAGCACGCTCCAAATCCAGTCAAGGAGCTTATACTTGCTTCCCTGATAGCGAGTAGATGGCGGTCGTCGAAGAGAGATTTGGTTCGGCAACAGAAGTTGCCGTCCGGGGTTTTGTTTAGATCGCATCGATGCTCGAGTTTACCAGTTGGCCGATAACAACGCGCGGCGCTATACCTGATACAGCCAATTGCGGTAGCGGGGGTCGCGGCCGCGCAGCGCGGCGTTGAAGACCTCGATCACCTTGCGCGTGATCGGTCCCGGCTTGCCCTCGCCGATCCGGCGATCGTCGAGTTCGCGCACCGGCGTGACTTCGGCCGCCGTGCCGGTCATGAAGGCCTCGTCGGCGATATAGACCAGATCGCGCGGGAACGGCTGTTCCTTCACGGTTACGCCCTGGTCGTTCAGAATCCGGATCACGGAATCGCGCGTGATGCCCGCCAGGCAGGACATCAGCGGCGGGGTAATCACCACGCCGTCGCGCGCGATAAAGAAGTTCTCGCCGCTGCCCTCGGCGACGTAGCCGTGCACGTCGAGCAGCAGCGCCTCGTCGTAGCCGTTGTTCCGCGCTTCGTAGCCGGCCAGCGCGGAATTGACGTAATTCGCCGAGGTTTTCGCCATCGGCATCATCGAATTGTGATGGAAGCGGACGAACGAGGAGGTCTTGAGGCGCACGCCCTGGCTTTGCCCGTCGGCGCCGAGATAGGCGCCCCACGGCCATGCCGCGATCGCCACGCGCACCTGGTTGTTGCGCGCGACGACGCCCATCTCGCCGTCGCCATAGAAGGCGATCGGCCGCAGATAGCATTCGTCGAACTGGTTGACCCGCGTGACGTCGGCGCAAGCCTTGACGATCTCCTCCTGGCTGAACGGGAGGGCCATCTGAAGGATGTGGGCGGAGTCGAAGAGGCGGCGTATGTGCTCTTTGGCGCGGAAAATCGCCGAGCCGCCGTCGCCCTTGTAACAGCGCATCCCCTCGAACACGGCGAGTCCGTAGTGGAGGCTATGGGTGAGGATGTGGACGTTGGCCTGGTCGTAGGGGACCATCGCGCCGTCCATCCAGATTTTTTCAGAGCGCACGCTGTTCGCAGCCAATCTGAATTCTCCCGCAATGAGTGGATGCGGCGCGCCGGCGGCGAATTCGCATGAGGATCGCCAGACGCCAGCCGCTGCGATGACGTTAGTTGATGCGATTCGCAGGGACAAGCCGCGCCGGCGCGGGGCGCCCGACCGCCGCTCGCGCGGGGCGCCGGCCGGGCGGGATCAGCGGTCGTTCTTGACTTCGCGGCTGGGCGCGGCGGCCGGAGTTTGGCGGGGATTCGCGAAGGGTTCGGCGCGCGCCGGCGCGGTCGCGTCCCGCGTTGCAGCCGGCGCGGCCGCCGTGCGCGCCGCGTGCGCTCCGGCGCCGTCATCGAGCGGCGATGGCGTCGCGAGCGTCTCGGGCGGGATGCGGCGATGGCGTCGGCCGCCGCGCCGGCGCCGGCGGCGCCGGGCGGTCGTTGCGCTGGCGGTTCCAGCGCTTTCGGCAAGCGGTTCGTTCCGAGCGGCGGGGCTGTGGCGGCGGGCGGGGCGTTCGGGCGGCGCCGCCAGAAAGCGATCGAAAGTGACGACGTCGAAGCCGTAGGTGGGCGCGATCAATTCGAGCAGGCGGCGCGCGTCGGCATAGTACGGCCGGCGCTCAATCCGGCGCGACTGCCGCGTCATCGCCATCATGTGGCCTACGGCCTCCAGCAACAGCCGCATCTGATCGGTGTCGGCGCGGGAAAAGCCGCGCATGCGCAAATCCGTGACCAGGTTGGCGCGCGACTGCGGATCGGCGCGGGCGCGGAACAGATCGGCGAAGAGCGTGGCCAGCAGCAACGGGCGTGACGGCGTCAGGCCCTCGGCGATCAGACGGCCGAGCGCGGCCAGGTTGCGCGCGGTCGGCGCCGCGTAAGATTCGCCGGCGAAGCGTGGCGGTTCCAGATCGTCGGTGGGCTTTGGCGGCGCCGTCAGGTCGGCGGATAGCGTTGCGGGATGGCCGCGCAGATGGTCGGAGATGGCGGGCAGGAGCACCGCCAGCAATCCCAGCCGCTCCATCAGCAGCAAGGCCCGGCCGGCGTCGGCGAGCATGAGCGTGCGAAAAATCTCCTCGACCAGGCGGGGGACAGAGGCCTTGGCGAGGTCGCTGGCGTGCCGTTCGATTGCGGCGCGGGTGGTCGGCTCGATTTCAAAATCCAGTTTGACGGCGAAGCGAACCGCGCGAATCATCCGCACCGGATCTTCGCGCATCCGCACGTCCGCGTCGCCGACGCTGCGAATCAGCCGCGCCGCGAGGTCGGGGACGCCGCCGACGTAGTCGATCACCTGAAAGGTGCGCGGATCGTAAAACAGCGTATTGATCGTGAAGTCGCGCCGGAAGGCGTCCTCTTCGGGGGTGCCGAAGGTATTGTCCTGACGGATCATCGGATCGTCGCTATCGGCCGCGTCCTCGCCGCGGCGGCGGAAGGTGGCGACCTCCATAATCTGCGGGCCGAAAAATACATGGACGAGACGGAAGCGCCGGCCAATCAGTCTGGAATTGCGGAACAGTTCGCGCACCTGATGGGGATGGGCGGAGGTGGCGACGTCGAAATCCTTGGGCCGCCGCCGCATCATCAGATCGCGCACGCCGCCGCCGACCAGATAGGCGATATAATCGGCGCCGATCAGGCGATAGAGCACCTTGAGCACGTTCGGATCGATATCGCGCCGCGAAATCGGATGCGTCGAACGTTCGAGGATAACCGGGTCCACTGAGCTGCTGATCCGCGCCACGGCCGCGCGCCCGCCGTTTCCAGCGGAGCGCGAGCCGATTCATCGTTGAGGCAACTTAGCACGCTATAGTGAAAATCACACCGTCGCCGCCGCCTTCCAGAATCGCTGGCGGCGTTTCGGCGCATGCGGCGTCGCGCGGCGTCCGCCAATCCAATACACTGGGGGATTATGCCAAGGACTCAGCGCCGCGCCATTCAGGTCGTCAGCCACGGACCGTCATGCCTCGACGGGGTAATGGCGGCGGCGGTGGTCGAGCGGTTCTATCGGGGTCAGCGGGTGGTCATGACGCTTGCGGCCAACGGCGACAGCGACCGCGTGATCCAGTCGCGCCGGCCGCGCGAGAGCGGCGAACTCGACGAGTTCTGGATTACCGATCTGTCATGGACCGCGACCGCGACCGCGGCTCATCTGACCAACCTGATCCGGGCCGGCGCGCGGGCCTACTGGGTGGACCATCATCGCACCGCCGTCGCTCGCGCCGACGCGCCCGAGTTCGACGTGCCGTTCAGCGGACGGGTGTTGTCGGAGGAATTTTCCGCCGCTCGTTTAACCTTTAACTTCCTTAAGCAACTGGCGGAAGAGCGCGGCGAAACCGAAGGTCTAGCCAAATTCGAGCGGTTTTTTCCGTTCGTCGCGATCGCCGACGATCATGACCGCTGGGTCCATCGGATACCCGAATCCGCCGATTGGGCGCTGGCCGTGCAGACCCTCGGCGGCGTCGATTCGTACCGCGAGATTATCCGGCTGGAAGAGCCGGTGATGAGCCGCAAGCTCAAGCTGGCGCTCGAGCACGGCCGCAAGGCCATGGACAAAAGCCTCGAAATCGCGCAGGCCACGATGGTCGAGCGGCCGCTCGGCAACGGTCTGCGCATCCGCTCCGCCTGCTGCATGGGCTATAGCAGCGAGGTCGCGTCCAAACTCTACGCCGGGCAGATTCGCACGATAATCGCGCTCTTCGACCTGCGCAGCCTCGGCGTGAGCCTGCGGCGCAGCGCGGATTGCGAGGTCGATTTATCCCAACTCGCCCGCACTTTCGGCGGCGGTGGACACGCGGCCGCGGCGGGATTCGCGGTTGACGAAGCCAAGCGGGCGCCTGCCGAACTGCTCGCCGATCTGCTCGGCGCGCGGCTCGAAAGCGGCGCCTGAACGCCGCCCGGACGGCCCAAAACGTCGCTTGCGCGGGCGCCAGTCCGCTTGTAGATTCGCGCCGTGGACGCCGCGCTTGAGCAAATTCTGAATCTGCTGCTCGAATCCGAGCGCGCCGGAGTCGCGGCCCTCGATAAATTGATCGGCGAAGTAGGGAACGACGACCTGCGCCGGCTGCTCGCCACTTCGCGCGAGGACGAGGCCGCGAGCGCCGTCGCGCTCGAGCTGTTGATTCGCGAACATGGCGGCGCGCCTTCAGCGAAAATCGGCCCGTTCGCCGCCAAAATCGCCGCGGCCGGCGCGCTTGCCGAGCGGCTGAAGCTGCTGATCCGCGGCGAGGAATGGGTGGCGCGCAAGGTCGAGGAGGCGCTCGCGCTCGCGCCGCCCGGCGGACCGATCGACGACCACTTGCGCCGGATGGCGAACCGGCATCGGTTCGAAGTCGAATGGGGCCGCGCCGAACTGATTCGCATCATGAACACGTTATGACGGAGCGGCCGGCCGCGCCGCGAATCGCGGCGTTGGGCCGCGCGGCGGCGTCCGGGCGGGAGACGGATTCGCGATGGACTTAGGTTTTACCCCCGAACAGGAAGCGTTTCGCGCCCGCGTCAGGCAATTCCTGCGCGACAATCTGCCCGCCGGATGGGGCG
>DAHZDR010000124.1 GCA_027403435.1 Deltaproteobacteria bacterium | reverse complement strand
CGAAACCGGGCGGCGCGCGGCCCGCCGCCCGGTTTCGCCGCAGTGGTTTATCGGCGGCGCCGGCGCCCGTCCTTTGGTGCGTCTTTCGCCGGCGGATTGGGAATTCGCTGGCGTAAATTGCGCATACTTGCTCCAGAATCCATTATAACGCTCTAAATGGATATTCATTTTCCGGCGTCTAAATACTATTCGAGAGTTGGCATGCGGCGGGACCGCGGCCTCCGGCCCGGAGCCTCGCGGCAATTTCCGGAAGCGCGCGCGGCCTGGCGGCCGCCGGGCCGCAAGTTCAATTCGACTCGAATGAATATTGGCGACTCACATGATCAGTTGTGGATTGTCGATGCGATATATGCGCGGCGCCCCGGAATGAACCGCGTCCGCGGGCGGGGCGGAAATATCGAATCAAGTCGGCGCGCCTGTATTGCCGCATGCGCGTTTCCGTCGCGGCGGCGGAATCAAAGCGTCACTGCGGCGCGCGGCGCCGTATATTGATTGACGAGTTGAGCATGCGCGCGGCGAAT
Source organism: Deltaproteobacteria bacterium (assembly GCA_027403435.1). GTDB lineage: Bacteria > Desulfobacterota > Binatia > Binatales > Binataceae > JADMIL01. The sequence goes on along the minus strand of DAHZDR010000124.1, from coordinate 2,977 downwards.
TTTGTCAATGCTCAGCCGCGCGCAGGCTACTTGTGTTTCAACTTCGCCGCATGTAGCTTGGATAATCAGTTCGTCAATTCTTGAAAGAGAATAGGGAGATTACTGAATGCCACGCAGGACAAACGCAGATGGAGCCACTTCAGCATTCCGGCAGGTCCAGAATCAGGCGCGCAGTCTGCTGATTAATCTACGCAAGGAAATCCGCGCCAAAGAAGTGGATCTGCAACGGCTGAGGGACGAAGAGGTTAGTCTCAGCCGCTTGACCGGCGGCGCGCCGGCGATGGGCGCGGCGAGCCCCGCGGCGGGACGGCGCGGCGGAGTGGGTCGCGGCCGAATCGACTGGCGAGCGATTCTCGAGCAGCTTCCAAAGCAATTCAAGGCTGCGCAGATTCGCGAAATCCGCGGCTTGAAGGACAAGCGCTCGTCGGAAATTTTCGCCGCGATCACACGCTGGATCGACGCGAACATGGTCAAGCGCAAAGAACGCGGATTGTACGAGCGCGTCTGATAATCATTAGGCCGGCGTTCACCGCTGGCGCTTCGATTACGCCCGGGGCGTTCCGGGGCGGGCGGTCAGGCCCGCCCCGAAGCGCGGCGACTTGCTATTTTATCCGGCGCGGCGGCTCCGTCGCCCGTGATTGCGGGTTTTGATTCATTTGGCGGTTAAGACTATCGAGTGGCGCGGCGATCGGATCTTCATGATCGATCAGCGATTGTTGCCCGGCAAAGAATTGGTGCGCCGCTACGACGACTACCGCGGCGTGGCCGAGGCGATTCGCACGATGGTGATTCGCGGCGCGCCGGCGATTGGCGTGGCGGCCGCGATGGGCGTGGCGCTGGGAATCAGGGGCTACGCGGGTAAACGCGCCGGGACGCGTTTTGCCCAGGTGGCGAAGACGCTGCGCGCGACGCGGCCGACGGCGGTTAACCTGGCGTGGGCGCTGGCGCGGATGGAACGAACGCTGCGTGAAAATCCCGAACTCGGCGCGGATCGGCTGTTCCGCCGGATGCGCGCCGAGGCGCTGGCGATTTACGCGGAAGACATCGCGGCGAACCGGGCGCTCGGAAAATTCGGCGCGGAGCTGCTCGACGCCACCGCGACTGTGTTGACGCATTGCAACGCCGGCGCGCTGGCCACCGCCGGCTACGGCACCGCGCTGGGCGTGGTGCGCGCGGCGCGCGCGGCGGGCAAGCAAATCGCCGTCTATGCGGATGAGACGCGGCCATTCTTGCAGGGCGCGCGGCTTACGGCTTGGGAATTACACAAGGATCGGATTCCGGTGACGGTGATCGCCGACAACATGGCGGGCACGGTGCTGCGCAGCGGCCGGATCGACTGCGTAATCGTCGGCACGGATCGCACGGCCGCCAACGGCGACGTGGCGAACAAGATCGGCACCTATCCACTGGCGGTGATGGCGCGCCGGCATGACGTGCCGTTCTATGTGGCGGCGCCGCTGTCGTCGATCGATCTGGCCTGCGCGAGTGGCGAACAGATTCCAATCGAGGAGCGCGCGCCTAAGGAGCTCGCCGAGTTCGCCGGCAAGGCGGTGACGCCCAGGGGCGTCGGCGTCTTCAATCCGGCCTTCGACGTGACGCCGGCCGAACTGGTGACGGCGATTATCACCGAGCGGGGCGTGGCGCGCCCGCCATATGCGAAGAGCCTGGCGCGGCTCAAGCGGGGAATCTGAGCGGGCGGCTAGCGGCGGCGTCCGAAACGCTGGGCGAGGCCGTCGCCCAGCAGGTTGAAACCCAGCACGGAAAGTCCGATCGCGACGCCGGGCGCGGTGGTCAGATGCGGCGCGACGAGAATGAAGGCGCGGCCGGTATCCAGCATATTGCCCCAGCTCGGCGCCGGCGGCGGCACGCCCAAGCCGAGAAACGAAAGCGCGGCCTCTGCGATAATCAGTCCGCCGACGCCGAAGGTGGCTTGCACCGCGAGCGGTCCCGCGACCCCGGGCAGCAGATGACGGAACAGCAGGCGGGCGGGCCGCGCGCCGAGCGCCCGCGCCGCCTCGACGTATTCGCGTTCGCGCAGCGATAGCACCTGGCCGCGCACCAGCCGGGCGTAGCCGGTCCAGCCGATCGCGCCCAGGGCGATTACGAGATCGACCAGGCCCGGACCGAGAACCGCCGCGAGCGCGATCGCCAGCAGGACGCCGGGACAGGCGAGCACAATATCCACCGCGCGCATCACCAGGCGATCGACGCGGCCGCCGGCGAGCGCGGCGGCGCCGCCGACGGTCGCGCCGATCGCCAGCGACGCCGCCACGACCACGATCGCCACGCCGAGCGAAACGCGCGCGCCCGCGAGAATCCGGGCCAGGATGTCGCGGCCGAGCGAATCGCATCCGAGCGGATGCGCCGCGCTGGGACCGGCGAGCGCGAGCGCGAGATTGATCGCCAGCGGATCGGTCCGGTTGAGAAGCGGGCCGAACAGGGCGAGCGTGGCGAGTAGCGCGACAATTGCGCCGCCGGCGAGCAGCGCGGGATTGCGCCGCGGATTCATCGCGCGAGCCGCACCCGCGGATCGATCGCGCTGTAGAGCAGATCGGTCAGGAGATTTACGACCACGTAGCTGAGCGCGAACGCCAGCACGCACCCCTGCACCAGCGGATAGTCGCGGTTGTTGATCGCCGTGATCATCATCCGGCCCAGTCCGGGCCAGGAAAAAATGATTTCGGTGACGATCGAGCCGGTGAGCAGCGCGCCGGCTTCGAGTCCGAGCAGCGTGACCACCGGCGTCAGCGCGTTACGCAGGCCGTGGCGGATTAGCGCGCGCGCGGGGCTGAGGCCCTTGGCGCGCGCCGTGCGCATATAGTCGGAATCGATCACCTCGACCAGGCTCTGCCGCAGCATCCGGGCGAGGATCGCGGAAAGCGCCGTGCCGAGGGTTAGCGCCGGCAGAATCAGATGGGCGAAGCCGCCGCGTCCGGTCAGCGGCAGCCAGCCGAGATCGAGCGAAAACACGATCATC
>DAHZDR010000192.1 GCA_027403435.1 Deltaproteobacteria bacterium | reverse complement strand
TGCGCGACGTCGCCACCATCACGCATGCCGCCTATCCCTCCGAGGCCGACCATTACAATATCCAGCGCGTGGTTGACGTGATGGTCTCGCCGCGCACCTCCGACCTCGGCGGCACGCTCAACGCCGTGCAACAGGCGGTATCGAAGCTGACGCCCCCGCATAACATCAAAGTTTACTATCACGGCTCCGTCGAAATGATGGAGCAAACGTTCGCTAGCTTCAAGGGCGGCTTTGTGCTCGCCATCGTGGTCGTTTACCTGGTTGGCGTCGCCCAGGGCCGCTCCTGGCTCGATCCCTTCATATTTTTGTTTTCGATTCCGATGGGTTTGATTGGCGTTGTCTGGATGCTGTGGGCGACCAACACCACCGTGAATATCGAATCCATGATGGGGGTGATCGTCATGATTGGCATTGTTCACTCCAACGCCATTCTGCTCATCGATTTTTCCAACGAGCGGCGTCACCAAGGGATGGATCTCCGTCAAGCGGCGATCGAAGCGGCGCGCATTCGCATGCGGCCCATCCTGATGACCTCGCTGGCGACGGTCGCCGGCCTGTTGCCGGTCGCGATGAAACTCGAGACCGGCTCCGAGGCCTCCGCGCCGCTCGCCCGCACGGTGATCGGCGGCCTTGCGGTGTCCACGGTAATGACGCTGTTTCTGGTGCCCGCGCTATGGGAGCTGTTCTATTCGTGGAAGAAGCCAGTGAAATGAATATTGGCGAACCGATCGCCTAACCAGGCGGGGTTGAACTTGCCCCGAGTTGACGGACGCCCGAGTTAAGCCGCCAGCCGATGACGGTTGGGTTGTTCAAATTCGACGGGGCGAATAGCCGAGCGACGAATGGCGCTGGCGGCGACGCTGGCAATCGGACGCGCCGCGCTTTCACCCGAACAGCGCGTCGATGATCGCGGCGTCAACCGGCCGCTGATGGCGGATAAGCCCGAGACAGGGAACGTCAACCAGCCGTTTGAGCGATTCCGCCTTGGTTTTAGCGGCGGCGGTCACTGCGGGTTCGATGTCGTTCAGCACGTAGCCGCGCAGATTGAGGTTGCGCGCCTTTGCGTAATGAACGCTCAGGATCGTGGCGTTCAGGCATCCGAGGCGGTTGCCAACGACCAGCACGACCTCAAGTCCAAGGCGCAGCGCAAGGTCCGCGTAATTAAATCGCCAGGTGATCGGCACTGAGATGCCGCCGGCGCCTTCAACAATCACGAGATCGCTTTGTTCGGCGATCTCCCTGAAGCATCGTTCGATCTTCCCGGGATCGGGCGCGGGAAGGCCATCGGCTTCGGCGGCGCACGCCGGCGCGAGCGGCGACGGGTATCGATAGGGGCAGACCAGCGCGAGCGGGAACTCCGCGGACGCCGCGCCAATCAGCGCTTGCGCGTCGGCGGGCGCGAGGTCGCCGTGCGCCGCCGCGCATCCGGTCTCGGCCGGTTTCATCACGCCCACGCGCATCCTCCGGGCCTTCGCCGCGGCGGCGAGAGCGCATCCGAGGAGCGTTTTCCCAACGCCCGTATCGGTTCCAGTGATCATCAGGGCGCGCGTCATCCGCGCGTCTCCCGCGCTTCGCGGCGGGCGCTTGAGCCATGCGCCATCATGCCGCTTCGACAATCTCCCGGATCGACTCCATCGTCACGCCGAGCAGCGTATCGAGCTCGCTCTCGCCGATCGAAAGCGGCGGCATCAGAACGATAACGTCGCCGAGCGGCCGAAGCATGACTCCACGCCGCCGCGCCGCCTTGATAACGCGGTTGCCGACCTGTTCCGCGACTTGATAGGACTCTCCGCGTTCGGGATTGCGCATCAGTTCGACGCCCGCCATCAGGCCCGCCTGCCGAACATCGGCGACATGGGGAAGGGGCGCGATGCGTTCGCGGAGCGCGCGCGCAAGCTGTTCGATTCCGGGCGCGATCCGCTCGATCACCGCTTCTTTTTCGAAGATTTCCAGATTGGCGCGCGCAACCGCCGCGGCGAGCGGATTGCCGGTGTAAGTATGGCCGTAGTAAAAGGCGCGGAACTCGTCGGGTTCGCCCAAAAAGGCCGCGAACACTTCCTCGGTCGCAAGCGTCGCCGCAAGCGGGAGGTAGCCGCCGGTGATTCCTTTGCCGAGGCACATCAGGTCGGGCGAGAGTTCCGCATGCTCCACCGCGAACATCCGGCCGGTGCGTCCGAAGCCGGTTGCGACTTCGTCCGCAATTATCAGCGCCCCGGCCTCGCGGGCGAGCCGGGCGATCTCACGAAGATATGCCGCCGGATGGTCCCACATCCCGGCGGCGCCCTGCATAATTGGCTCGATAACCAGCGCGGCCAGTTCGGGGCCGGCCTCACGGATAATCTCACGCGCTTGCGCGAGCGACCGTTCGAGCGCCGCCGCGCGCGACAGCCCGTGGTGGAAGCGGAACACATGCGGCGGATCGATCTTCGTCACGCCAAAAAGCAACGGGCGCAGATGGCGATGGAACTGCTCGCTATAGCCAAGACTTACCGAACCGAGCGTGTCGCCGTGATAGGAGCCGTTGAGCGTGAGAAATCGCGTCCGCCGAGTTTTGCCTTTCAGTCCCCAATACTGGGCCGCGATTCTGACCGCCGCCTCGACCGCCTCGGCGCCCGAATCCGAATAGAACACCCGGGCGAGTCCACGCGGAGCGATTGCGAGCAACGCATCGGCAAGTTCGACGGCCGGCGCGTTCGTCAAGCCGAGCATCGTCGAATGCGCGATACGGCCGGCCTGCGCGAGCAGCGCCTCGTCGAGCTCGCGCTTGCGATGGCCGTGAACGTTGCACCATAGCGAGGAAACGCCGTCGAGATAGCGGTTCCCGTTCACATCGATCAGATAATTTCCCTCGCCACGTTCGATAATCAGCGGCTCCTCGCGCATCCACGTCCGCATCTGCGTGAACGGATGCCATACGTGGCGGCGATCGATTTCGCGAAGTCGCGCCTGGCGGTCGTGTTCAATCATCGTGGTATCCCGCCGCGGCTTCAGACCAGCGCCAATTCACGCGCCACGGCGCCGAAGCCCGCGAGCGCTTCGTCCAGTTCGCGCCGCGAGTGCGCGGCGGTGGGAGTGACGCGCAGCCGCGCCGCGCCCGGCGGCACCGTGGGCGGACGAATCGCGGTCACGTACACGCCGCGCGAAAAAAGCCCGTGCGCAAAGCGCAGCGCGGCCGCGGACTCGCCCGTCATCACGGGCAGGATTGGGGTCGCGGTCGCGCCGATCCGCAAACCGCATCGTTCGAGCCCAGCGCGCAGATACCGCGCATTGTCGTGCAGGCGTTCGACCAGCGATGGCGCGGACTCGAGCACGCCAAGAGCGGCGTCGGCGGCCGCGGCGATCGCGGGCGGCAATCCGGTCGAATAGATGAAACTTCTTGCCTGGTTTACGAGGTAATCGATCAGATTCGAAGAGCCCGCCACGTAGGCGCCATAGGCGCCAAGCGCTTTGCTCAGCGTGCCAATATGGATGTCGATCTCGCGCGTGAGCCCGAGCGCCGCCGCCAGTCCCGCGCCGCCGGGACCGATCACGCCGACGCCGTGCGCCTCGTCCACGATCACGGCGGCGCCGTAGTGGCGCGCCAGCTCCACGATTTCCGCAAGCGGCGCCAAATCGCCGTCCATGCTGAAAACCGAATCGGTAACGATAAGCTGTCGCCGAGCGCCGCGCGTTTCGTCAAGCAGCGTCCTCAAATGGCCGGTGTCGCAATGGCGATAGACGGCGACGCGGGCGCGGCTCAGCCGGCAGCCATCGATCAGGCTTGCGTGGTTGAGCTCGTCGCTCAGAAGCGCGTCGTCAGGGCCGGCGATCGCGCTCAGAACGCCGATATTGGCGAGGTATCCGGAGCCAAAGACCAGCGCCGCTTCGACGCCCTTGAAGTCGGCGATGTGCCGCTCCAGCCGCGCCAGCGGTTCGAGGTTTCCCGCGACCAGCCGCGACGCTCCCGCGCCAGCCCCATAGATATCGAGTGCGCGGACCGCCGCTTCCCGAACCGCCGGATGCGTCGCCAGCCCCAGGTAGTTGTTCGAGGACAGCATCAGGAAACGGCGCCCGCCGATGACGACGGTCGTGTCCTGCGCGCTTTCAACGACGCGCAGCACGCGCCGAAGCGACCTGTGCTCCAAGTCATGAAGCGCGGTTTCCAGCGCCGAATCGAGCATCGCCATCGAGAAACCCTTGCCGCAAACAACGGTCCGGCGGGCGGCTTCCCGCCCAGCCCGTTCAGACGCCGTCGAGCATCCGCCACATCGCGGTAAGCGCGGCGCGGCTGGCTTCCATCATGATCGGGCCGTCTGGCGCCGCGCCGCCATGGCGCTCGATCAGCCCGGCGACCGCTTCCGCATGATCACGATCGGCCTCGCGATGCACGGTGAAGAACTTCAAGCCGTCCTCGTCGGCGATTCCATAAAAACGCTTGAGGCCGTCGATTTTCGCGTCCGCGACCGCCTGCACCTGCGACTCGTAAACGTAAAGCGCGGCCAATCCCGCCGACAGCGGCGCCTCGCGACTCAGCCGCTCGAAAGTCGCCACCAGCGCCGCCGTCGCCGGCAGCGGCGCCGCCGCCCGCGTCTCATCGCGGCCAAGACCAAGCGCCGCGGCGAACCGCAGCCACAGTTCGGGATGGTTCCCGGCGCCGCGCTCTTCGTCGATCAGGTTCTCCAGCAACGTCTGGCGCGTCGCCAAATCCTCGCATCGCGAATGCAGCGCGCTCAGATAACGGGGAAACGCCGCCACCTGCCGGTAGTACTGGACGGCGTAGTTGCGCAATCGCTCCAGCGGCAACGCGCCGGCGGTCCATTGCTGATAAAACGGATGCTTCAGCAGGCTCATCTCGCCGGCCAGAGCGTCAAGCGCCGCGATTGCGTGATTATGCTGCGACATTCCCGCCTATACCTCGATGGGTGAAAGTTGGTCCGGGCCTCACGATTCCTCCGCGGACGCCCGGCCAGCGTCATTAATTATCACAATCGTGGCTCCTCAATCATCCCCACCTGGAAAAAGCTTCGCCCCGCGATCGGCGTGGAACGCAAACGCGGGGCGAAGAACCTAATCCGGTTGGAGTCTTATGGCGGGCTTACATGGAAAATTCCAGGATGCCGGAGAGCCTCGCCAGCACGTCGCCGTCGTCATCGCCACCAATGGTCAGCGTGCCGATTCCCGCGCCGCCTTCGCCCGGGCCCGATTTGCCATCGAGATCTCCGAACTTTCCGCCCGTGCCGCCCATCACGTAAAAGCTGCCCGTCAGGACCGTCGGTCCCACTGCGGGCGAAGTCGGCGTGCCGCCAACATCGCACTGGGTGCCGTCGAAACCGAGCATGATCGAGGTGGCGCCGCTCCGGCCAAAATTAATCGTCATGGTTCCGCTGGCCGGTGCGCAGTTTCCGCCACTCCCGTTAGGCGTCGCGCCCAGGGTTGTCGTGCCGGTGTCCGTCTCCCCCGACGGGTTCGTCGTGCCTGTGCTGCTGGTGACGGTGGTGGTGGCGCTGGCTGGTGGCGCCACGTTGAGGCTCGCCATGAACGTCGCCTGTCCGATCGGCGCGCCGTGCAGATCGCCACTGAGCGCAAAGCAAGTGGTGCCGGTGGGAGTGCCACTGCACGTCGTCGGTGTAGCCAAGCCCGTACCCGAGCCCGAAGCGTCGAAGTTCTGAATCATCATTTTCGGCGTCGGCGTCGGCGGCGGCTTCGGCTTGCTCTTGGCCAGCGCGCCCGTCGCCGAAA
>DAHZDR010000153.1 GCA_027403435.1 Deltaproteobacteria bacterium | reverse complement strand
GACTATGGGCAGGAAGGCGCTTCGGTGATTTTCAAAGCGTGGGCCTGCACCAATCCCGATTGCGGCTTCAGCCTGCGCATCGACAAGGGCGAAGTCTCTTACGGCAAACGGATCGAACCGAAACACTGAATCGTCCGCCGGCGGAATTGCGCGGGGCGCTCGTCACGGGACGAGCGCCCCGCTTTTATGTTCCGCCGCAAACGCCCGCCCCCGCTTGCTCCGACCTTGCTCCGGCAGGGAAGCGCGGCGCCAAGCCGCGCCTGCCGCCGGACCGCCCCATCCGCCCATCCGGAAATCGCGCTAGGCGCGTGACGCGCGAAAGTGATCGGCGATCACCTTCGCGACGCTGGCGGTCAGCCGCTTGCCGGTCGGAATATGCAGAAACTCGTTGGGGCCGTGAGCGTTGGAATGTGGTCCCAGCACGCCGGTGATAAAGAACTGCGCTTGCGGAAACCGCTCGCCCAGCATCGCCATGAACGGAATCGTGCCGCCTTCGCCCATGTAGGCCGCCGGACGGCCGAAAAAACTCCGCGACGCCTCGTCCAGCGAGCGCTCCAGCCACGGCGCGATCGCCGGCGCGTTCCATCCGCGCGCCGCCCAGTTGCCCTTGAACGTGACGCGCGCGCCATGCGGAGCGTCGCCCTCGAGCGTCGCTTTGAGCTTCGCGCTGGCGGCCTTCGCGTCGATTTCCGGCGGCAGCCGCAAAGACAATTTAAGCGCGGTGCGCGGACGCATCACGTTGCCGGCGTTGCCGGCCTCGGGCAGGCCGTCGGCGCCGACGATTTCCAGCGCGGGCCGCCAGGTGCGATTCAGAATCAGTTCCGTTACGTCGCCCGTGATCGGACCGGCGCCGGCGACGAACGGGAACCGCTCGTACATCGCGGGGCCCAGCGCCGCGGCCGCCGCGCGCGCCTGCGCCATGCGCGTTTCGGATATTTGCGCATGAAATTCCGGCAGCAGAATCGCGCCGGTGCGTTCGTCTTCGATCCGGCTGAGCAGTTGCCGGGCGATTTTGAAGCTCGACGGCACCACGCCGCCGGCGTCGCCCGAATGCACGCCTTCGGTCAGCACCTCGACCGTGAGCGTGCCGCCCGCCAGGCCGCGCAGCGAAGTCGTGCACCACAATTGATCGTAATTGCCGCAGCCCGAGTCCAGCGCGATCACCAGGCCGGGATTGCCGATGCGCGGCGCCAGATGGTCGATATAGGCGGGCAGATCGAAGCTGCCGCTCTCCTCGCACGCCTCGATCACCACAACGCATCGCGCATGCGGAAGGTTTTGCGCGGCCAGCGCGCCGATCGCGCCCAGCGCGGCGAACATCGCGTAGCCGTCGTCGGCGGCGCCGCGGCCGTAAAGCCGATCGCCCTCGATCACCGGCGTCCACGGATCCAGCCCGGCGCGCCATCCCGCCATTTCGGGCTGCTTGTCCAGATGGCCGTACAGCAAAATCGGATCGCCGTCACCGCCGGGAATGTCGATCAGGATCAGCGGCGTGCGCTTTTCCATGCGCACCACCTCGACCGTCATCCCCGGAATCGGCTGGCGGCGCGCCCACGCTTCGAAGCGCGCGACCGCGCGATCGATCAGGCCGTGCTCGCGCCATGCGGGATCGAACGCGGCCGACTTGTTCGGGATGCGGATATATTCGACCAGCTCCGGGACGATCGCTTCGTCCCAGAGCCGGCCCACGTATGCGGAAATCGCCTGGGGTTCCATCAGCGACGAGCTTACCCCCGCGCGCGTCCGCGCGGGAGAGGCGCAATTCAAACGGCGGGCGCGCGGAAGCGGAGAATCAGTTGGGAACCCACGCGATTGAGCGAATCTCGCCGAACTCCCTCCGGACCTTGCTCCACGACGCGCCCGCGTCGGCGCTCAGATAGACGTAGCCGTGCAGGCTGTTGGCGACGACGATATTCGGATCGGCGGGATTCGTCGCCAGCCAATAGACCACGGAATTCGGCTCGACCGGCAGCGCCGCCGCGGCCCACGTTTTGCCGCCATCGACGGTGCGCTGAATCGCGCCGCGCTTGCCCGGAATGAAATCGCCGTTGCCGACCAACATCACGTTGGGATCGCCGGGTTTGAGCGCGACTTCGCGGCAATAGGAAATCGTGTCGCGTTCGGCAAAGCGGGGAAACGAATGGAGTGACCAGGATTGGCCTTCGTCCAGACTGCTCCAGACGCCGTCGGGCGTGGTCGCCAGCAGCTTCGGACGGTCGCCCGGCGCGATCGCGAGTCCGTGGATATCGCCGTTGAGCGGCTTATCGCCGAGCGGCGGCAGATGCTCCCAGGTCTGGCCGCCGTCGCGGCTGCGGAACACGCCGTCGATTTCGACGCCGACATAAATCGTCCGCGGGTCGCGCGGATCGAACAGGATATTGGTGACTTTGGGCGCGCCGGCGAGACATTCGGGCGCAATCGGAATATCCAGTTGCCGCCAGCTTTCGCCCCGATTCGCCGTGAGAAAGACCGCCGGCGGCTTGGTCCCGGCCAGCATCACGTTGGGGTCCGCCGCATGCCACGCGGCCGACCAAATCTGCATCCCGTCCAGCGGCGACGGCACGAGATCCCAGCTCGCGCCGTTGTCCTCGCTGCGATACAGGCCGGCTTCGGAACCGGCCAGCAGATGACGCGGATTAAGCGGCGAGACGGCGAGCGCGCGAATCTGGATTTCGCCCGGCTCAGCATGAAACGGCAGCTTCATCTTGCTGCGCCGCCAATGCTCGCCGCCGTCCGGACTGAACCATACGCCGGCGCCGACAGTGCCCACGCAAATCGTGAATTGATTGGTCATGGCGATTGATCCTCGAGCGGTGGGCGCCGCG
>DAHZDR010000151.1 GCA_027403435.1 Deltaproteobacteria bacterium | reverse complement strand
TCGCGCTGATTCGGCCAGCGGCGGCAAAATTCGCGCGGCGCGCCGATCAGAATCGCGCCCGGCTCGGCGTTGACGAACAGTTTGGGCAGATTCGACCCGGCGAGCCATTGCGCATACCGCGCGACGATCGCGGTCACGTCGGCGGGTTCGCCGCCGATCGGAATCTGGCGCGGCCAGGTGAGCGTCGGCCGGCGGCTTTCGCCCGGTTCGCGGAACGGCCGGCGATACGCCTCCAGCTCTTCGGGCGCGAGCTTCCGCAGAATACTGCCGGGGAGTATCCGTTCGATGAAGATGTTCTTTTCGAGCACCATCGCCTCGCCCGCCGGACTGCGCATCGCGTCAAACACCTGGCGAAAGGCCTCGGGCCATTCGGCGGGCGTGAACGGCTGGACGATCGCTTCCATGTACGCGATTCCCTTGACCGCAGTCTGATGACGGTACGCCCAGTGAAAGCCCAGCGCCGAACCCCAGTCATGCGCGACCAGCGTGACGTTGCGGTCGAGTCCCAGCGCGTCGAACCAGCCGTCGAGATAACGCGCGTGATCGGCGAAGCGGTAGGAGCCGTCTGGCGTCTTGCCCGAAGCGCCCATCCCGACCAGGTCCGGCGCGAGGCATCGGCCGAGTCCGCTCAGATACGGAATGATATTGCGCCAGAGATACGACGAGGTCGGATTGCCGTGCAGGAAAACGATCGGATCGCCGGCGCCGGCGTCCACGTAAGCGATCTCGACGCCGTGCGCCAGCGCGCGTTTGCGCGGATACGGATCGGCGGCGGAAATTGCGGCTGCGCTCATTGGAAACAACTCCCTGGCGTTGAACTGCAAGAGTGATACGGCGTCCGGCGGACGCTGGCAAGCGCCGGGAGCCGCGCGCGCGGCTTGCCGACTTCGCCCCGCCCGGCGCACAATTGCCGTAATCGGCCGGGCGCGTCCGGCCGCAAGGAGCGTATCGCGATGGCCGAGCGCAGGCGCAAATTCTGGGGATGGGGTTACGAGGATCAGGGGCCGAATCCCGAACAACAGCGGCATCTGGCGGAGCGGATGGCGAAGCGGTTCGGTCTCGGCGGTTACGCAATCACGCCGCCGCCCACCGAGTCGGAATTGAATCTGCGCGCGCCGCGGATCAAACCGCCCGATGCGCTGGCCGCGATTTGCTCGTCGAGCGTTTATGACCGCGCCGGGCATAGCTATGGCAAAAGCTTCAGCGATATCGTGCGCGCCTTTCGCCGCGATTATCGGAATCCGTTCGACGTGGTGGCTTTCCCGCGCGACGAGCGGGAGCTGGTCGCGGTGCTGGAATGGTGCGATCGCGAGCGGCTGGCCGCGGCGCCATACGGCGGCGGTTCGAGCGTGGTTGGCGGAGTCGAGCCGCCCGCGCAAGGCGATTATCGCGGCGCGGTGTCGATCGATCTGGGCCATCTGAACCGCGTGCTCGAAATCGATCGCGCCTCGCGCGCCGCGCGGATCCAGGGCGGCGCGCTCGGTCCGGCGCTGGAAGATCAGTTGCGTCCGCACGGCCTGACGCTGCGCCATTTTCCGCAATCGTTCGAGTTTTCGTCGCTCGGCGGATGGATTGCGACGCGTTCGGGCGGCCATTTCGCGACGCTCTACACCCATATCGACGATTTCGTCGAATCCCTGCGCGTGGTCACGCCGGCGGGCGCGATCGAATCGCGCCGCCTGCCCGGTTCCGGCGCCGGCCCCAGTCCCGACCGCATGTTTATCGGCTCCGAAGGCACGCTCGGGATTATCACGGAGGCGTGGATGCGCCTGCAGGATCGGCCGAAATTCCGCGCCGGCGCGTCGGTTACATTTCCCGACTTCGCCACCGGCGCCAAGGCCGTCCGCGCGATTTCGCAGGCCGGACTATATCCCGCGAATTGCCGCCTGCTCGATCCCGGCGAGGCCGCCAACGCCGGCGCCAATCAGGGCGAAGCCGCTGTGATGGTGCTCGCCTTCGAATCCGCCGACCATCCGCTGGAACCGTGGATGAAGCGCGCGCTGGAATGCTGCGCCGACCACGGCGGAACGATTCCCGCCGGCGCCGATCGGACCCGCGCCGACGCCGACGCGACCCATGAAGGCGCCGCCGGCGCATGGCGCAACGCCTTCCTTAACGCGCCTTATCTGCGCGACACCGTGGTTGCGATGGGGATGGTCAGCGAAACCTTCGAAACCGCGATTACCTGGGATCGATTTCCGGAATTTCACGCGCGTCTGATGGCGACCGCGGGCGACGCGGTCAAGCGCGTATGCGGCAAGGGAACCGTCACCGTGCGTTTCACCCACGCCTATCCCGACGGTCCCGCGCCGTATTACACGATCCTCGCGCCCGGCCGGCGCGGCGCCGAACTCGAACAATGGAGCGAAATCAAGCGCGTCATCTCCGACGAACTAATCGCCCTCGGCGGCACGATCACGCATCATCACTCGGTTGGCCGCGACCATCGCCCGTGGTACGACCGCCAGCGGCCCGACGGCTTCGCCACGGCGCTCAAGGCCGTCAAGCGCGCGCTCGATCCGCACGCGGTCCTCAATCCGGGCGTGCTTTTCGATCCGTAAGCGCCGCTTGGCTCGCGCGCTTTGGTTCTTGAACTGAGGAGGTGCGGCGAACGGCCGCGCGGCCGCGCGTCAGTCTTCGAGGCCGAGCTGTTTGCGGCCTTCCGCGCTGATTCGCTGGGGCGTCCACGGCGGCTCCCAGACGATTTCGACGTTCGCCCGGTTGCACTCCGGCAGGC
>DAHZDR010000133.1 GCA_027403435.1 Deltaproteobacteria bacterium | reverse complement strand
CGACGTTGCAGGACCATCAGCGCGGCAAGCCGCTCGAGTACGAGGCGCTGTGCGGCGCCGTGATCCGGACCGCGCGCCGTCACGGAATCGCCACGCCCTATATGGACGCGGCGTACGCGCTGCTGAAACTGCTCGACCAGCACGGCCGGGGAAACTGAACAATTCGCGCGCCGGACGCTGGCCGGCGCGGCGCGGATGGCGCATTATCGCGTTCGGACAAACAGTGCATTAAATGGCTCGCGACAAGGGAGCGCTATGATGATGAACGTAACACAGTTGGGATATCTCGGTTTGAGCGTGTCCGACCTGGAAGCGTGGCGTAAATTCGCCACGGAAGTCCTCGGCCTCGAAGCCGCAAACGGCGACGGCGGCGCGCTCTTGCTGCGGATGGACGAATATCATCATCGCTTCGTGCTCGCGTCAGGCGCCGCCGACGATTTGGCTTTCGTCGGCTGGGAGGTCACGGATCAGCGCGCGCTGGGCGCACTGGCGGCGCGCCTGAAGGGCGGCGGCGTCGAGGTCGCCGCGGGATCTCCCGACGAGGCGCGCTTGCGCGGCGTCGCTGAATTGATCAAGTTTCACGATCCCAGCGGCGTCCCGAGCGAGGCCTACTACGGTCCATTGATGACGTTCGAGCGGCCGTTCAAGTCGCCGCGCGTGATCGCCGGCTTCGAAACCGGCGCGATGGGCCTCGGCCATATCGTCGTGCGCGTGGACGACGCGGAAAAGAGCCTGCACTTTTATCGCGATCTGCTCGGGATGCGGATCAGCGATTTTGTCGAGATGCGGATGCGGCGCGGGCGGCCGACCGATTCGCTCAATCTGACTTTCATGCACTGCAATCCGCGCCATCATTCGATCGCTTTCGGGATTATTCCCGCGCCCAAGCGGCTGATGCACTTCATGCTGCAAGTGAAGTCCATTGACGATGTCGGATCGACCTACTATCTGGCGCAGGACCTGGGAATTCCGATCACCGGATCGCTCGGACGCCATACCAACGACCACATGATGTCGTTCTACATGCGGTCGCCGTCGGGCTTTGAAATCGAGTACGGCTATGGCGCGCGCACCGTCGATGACGCGACCTGGAAAGTGCAGCGCCACGAAGCGCCCAGCATCTGGGGCCATCGCGGGCTGGCGCAGCCGCCGAAATCGCCGGCGACGTGAGTCGGCAACCGGCGCGCGCGTCAGGCGCGTTGGTTGAAGCGGTTCATCGCGCGTTCGAGGCCGTCGTGAATGACGGCGATCGCGGCCTCGCCCGCGCGCTCGAAGAGCGGCTCGAACGCCGCCAGTTCCGCACGGCTTAGCGGTCGCAGCACGTAATCGACATCGCCCTCGGGGCCTTCGGGATGGCCGACGCCAACGCGGACGCGCGTGAAGTCCTTGCCGATCGCGCTGGCGATCGAGCGCACCCCGCGATTGCCGGCGTCGCCGCCGCCGCGTTTGACGCGCAGCTGGCCGGCGGGCAAATCCATTTCGTCGTGAATCACGATTATCCGATCGGGCGGAATCCGGAAAAAGCCGGCGATTCCGGCGACGCATTCGCCGCTCAGATTGTAAAAAGTTGCAGGCTTCACCAGCATCAGGAGCAGTCCGTCGTCCCGCGTCTCGGCATACTCGCCGTTGAATTTGCGGCGGGCAAATTCGGCGCCGCGCCTCGCGGCCATCCGCTCGACGGCCATGAAACCGGCATTATGACGTGAGCGGCGGTATGGTTCGCCCGGATTTCCCAGTCCGACGATCATCCAGCGCGGCGTCGCCGCGTCGCGATCGGCGGCGTCGGTTCCGGCCGCGCGCGCCGGGCGGAACCTGTCGAAGAGGCGGCCCATCCGGCTCATCAGTCGGCCGCGCGCGCGCGCCGCGTCCTGGATGGCGCGGCTTTTCCGATCAGCGGCGTGAGCGCTCCGAACAGCGCGGCCATCTCCGCCGGCGTGCCGATCGAGATGCGCAGGGCGTCGCGAAAAACCGACTTCGGAAAATGTCGCACGAGGATTCCGCGCCGGCGCAGCGCCGCGGCGACCGCAGCCATGTCGCGTCCGGGAATCCGGGCGAGCAGGAAATTCGCCGACGAATCGGGCGTTTCGAAACCGAGCGCGCGCAGGCGATTCACCGCCTGGGCGCGCGTGCGTTTGATCCGTTCGACATTGCGGCGCATCCACGCCGCGTCTTCGAGCGCGGCGGCGCCGGCGGCGACGGCGGCCCGGTTCAGGTTGTACGAATCCTTCACTTTCAGCAGCGATTCGATAATCGCCGGATTCGCAAAGAGCAGCCCGAGCCGCATCCCGGCAAGCGAAAACGACTTCGACAGCGTGCGCATCACGATCACGTTGCGATGGCGCCGGGCGAGCTGGAGCGCGTTGGACTCGGCGAAATCGGCGTAGGCCTCGTCGATCGCGAGCAGCCGCCCGTTCAGCCGCCGGGCCAGCGCGTCGAGTTCGGCGGCTGGCGCGAGCGTGCCGCAGGGCGAATTCGGACTGCAAACGATCGTGAGCTTCGCGTCCGCGCGGCCCAGCGCCGCGAGCGGCGGCGCGTAATTCCCGCCGAGCGGAATTGCGCTGACGCGCGCTTCCTGAATTTCCGCCAGCGTGTCGTAGAGCGAATAGGTGGGCATCGCGTAGGCGACGCGATCGCCCGGACCGAGCGCGGCGCGAAACAGCATCGCGAGCAGTTCGTCCGATCCGTTGCCCGCCAAAATCATGTTCCGCGGAAATTTGTAGAGACGCGCGGCCGCCGCGACGAACGCGTCGGCGCGGGGCGGCGGATAGAGCCGCAACGCCGCGTTGGCCGCGGCGAGGATCGCGCGTCTGACGCGCGGCGACGGCGGATAGGGATTTTCGTTGGTGTTGAGCTTGATCAGGCGCCGACCCGGCCGCGGCTGTTCGCCGGGAACGTATGGCGTCATCCGTTCGATTGCTTCGCGAAACATCGGCTGTTCTTTTACCTGTTGCGGCGTGGGCACGCGAGCCGCGTTAACGAGACCGCGC
>DAHZDR010000116.1 GCA_027403435.1 Deltaproteobacteria bacterium | reverse complement strand
CGGGCGGCGCGCCGACTCTGATCAGCCTGCAACTGGGCTCCGTCCGTCTGACCGAGCGGATCGTGCGCCACGACCCGCCGACCGCGCGCGAAGCCGCCGATCTCAGACTCGCCTGCGACGCGGCGTTGCGGGCGCTCGGCGGGGATTTCACGCCGTCCGTGATGGTGGGAATCGCCGGAACGGTAACGACGGTCTGCGCGGTGGCGCTTGGGCTTAAGCATTACGACGCGGCGATCGTCCACGGCTATCGCCTGACCCTCAATCAGACGCTCGGCGCGCTCGCGCGTTTCGGCGCCGTGCCGCTCGCGGAGCGCCGCCAACTGCCGGGGCTGGATCCCGGCCGCGCCGACGTGATTTTCGCCGGCGCCGCGATTCTGGAACGAGTGATGGCCCATTTCGGTCTGAGTGAAGTGATCGTGAGCGATCAAGGCGTGCGTTGGGGGCTGATGTGGCGAGCGCTCGGCGAGACTGGCGGATCCCGTTGAAATCCGTGCGGCGGCGCTGCGCTTCCGAACTCGATTGCGCGGCGCGGAGGCGTGGATGACCAAAGCCGAGTTGATCGAAGCGGTCGCCCGTTCGACCCGTCAGCGCAAGAAAACCGTGGCGCACACGCTCGATCTCGCATTTGAGCAAATTGCGCGCGCGATTCGCCGTGACAAACGCTTTTCGATGCCGGGATTCGGCACCTTTTCCGTGCGCCGGCATAAAGCGCGCGCCGGATTCAATCCCCGCGCCAACGCTCCAATGACGATCCCGGCGACGCGCACGGTGGGCTTTCGGCCGGCGCCGAAACTGAAAAAAGGACTCTGAGCGATCGGTCATGGAACGTGGCTCCCGCCCGCGGCGCGAATCCATGGCGGGCGGCGCCGCTGGCGCCGCCGTTCGTCTCACGGCGACGATAATGGCCGCGCCGTCGCTCGCGAAAATCCGGGGCGCGCCGCCGCGGCGTTACGCCGCCATTGGCGACCGATGACGCGCGTCCGTTCTTCCAGTCTGGCGCTGCTGGCGCTCGCGCTCGCGGCCGGCGCGATCCTGCGCTTTTACCGGCTGGGCGCATTCGAAATGTCGGCCGACGAGGGCGCCTCATGGGCCGCCGCCGCCGCGCCCTCGCTGAGCGCCGTCCTGCGCGCCCAAATCGCGCTGAATCCGGGCAAGGCGGGGTTGCACGATGTGACGCTCCATCTGTGGATGCGGGCGTTTGGCGACGGGCTGGTCGCGATGCGCGCGCTTTCGGCGGCGGCGGGCATGGTCGCGATCGCGCTGATGTTCGCGCTGACGCGCGAGGCGCTTGCGCCCGCCGCCGCCGACGGATCCGCGGTCTGGTTTGCTCCGGACGATCGCGACCTGGCCGCCGCGATCGCCGCCTTGTTGTTCGCGGTCAACCTGGTGATGGTCAAGTACGCGCGCGAGGCGCGGATGTATCCGCTTGAAATCGCCGCCCTGATGGCGACGGCGTATTGCCTGATGCGCGCGATGAATCGTGGCGGCGTGGCCAATTACGCCGGGGCCGCGATCGGCGCGGCGCTGGCCCTCGCGGCCCATCTGACGGCGCTCGCGGCGCTCGCGGCGATGGGTCTCTGGCTGGTGGGCGTCCTGATTCACGGACGGCGCGGATGGCGATCGCCGGACTCGGCGGCGCGGCGCGCGTTCGGCAATCTCGTTGCGCTCGCCGCCGGCGCGGCGCTGCTCGCGCCGCTCGCCCCGGCGGTGATGGGTTCGGCGGCGCATGCGGCCGCGATTGGCGCGATCAACTGGATTCATCGTCCGCCGTGGTGGGCTCCGTTCTCCCTGTTCAACAAGGCGACCGGCACTTTCGCCTTTCCACTCTATGCGGCGCTTGCCGGATGGGGCGCCATATGGGGCTGGCGGCGGGCGCGGGAACGCACGCTGTTCGCGCTGGCCTGGATGTGGGCGCCGCCGTGCGCGACGCTGGCGGCGTCGTATTTGCTGCGGCCGCTTTTCGTCGAACGCTACCTGGTTTCGGGTTTCGCGCCGTTCTTCATGCTCGCCGCGTTGGGGATGGTCGGGCTGCGGCGGCGCTCCGCGCGGGCCGCCGCGATCGCGCTGGCGGTCGCGCTCGCGCTCGGCCATCTGGGGGCGTGGTCGCGCAAACCGCATGACGCGCAATGGCGCGAAGCGGCCGCGGCGGCCCGCGTCCGGCTTGGCTCCGGCGGCGCGATCGTGGTGGCGCCCGGATACGCCGCCAATGTCGTCCGCTACTATCTGCGCCATTGCGCCGGGGGCGTGCGTGTGGTTCCCGTCGCCAGGACCGCGGGAGTCGCGGCGTCAATTGCGATCGTCGGCGAAACCGGCGCCTCGCCCGCCGCGATCGCCGCGCTAAGCGCGGGCTACCCGCGAATCGTGGCGCGGGCGCGCGGGGTCGTGGTACGAGAAAGGTAGCCTGAAAAGATTCATGGCGGGGAGATTGGTCGGATGGCTGAAACAGCGGTTAGTCCCGAACGGCTCAAGGAAGAACAGCGGCGCGACTGGGACGCCGCGGCCGCCGGCTGGAAAAAATGGTGGCCGATTTTCGAGCAATGCGCGAGCCACGTTAGCGAACGGCTGGTCGATCTGGCGGGCGTGCGTTCGGGGGCGCGCGTCCTCGATATCGCCACCGGCAACGGCGAGCCCGCGTTGACGGCGGCGCGGCGGGCGGCGCCCGGTGGGTCCGTGGTCGCCACCGATCAGTCGCCCGGGATGCTCGCGATCGCTCGCGAGCGAGCCGCGGCGGCCGGCGTCGCCAACGTCGAATTCCGCCAGGTCGATGGCGAAAGCCTCGATATCCCGGAGCGCGACTTCGACGCGATTGTCTGCCGCTGGGGGCTGATGTTCATGCCGGATTTCGCCGGAGCGGTGCGTGGCATCCACGCCCGGCTCAAACCCGGCGGCAAGTTCGCCACCGCCGTATGGGCGGCGGCCGACCGCGTCCCGATGATCGCGATTGGCGCGGAGGCCGTGCGCAAACTCGCCGCGCTGCCTCCGCCCGCGCCCGACGCGCTCGGTCCGCTCCGGCTGGCTGACGAATCGATGATGCGTGGCGCGCTGGCCGCCGCCGGCTTCCGCGAGCTTGCGGTCGAACGCCTGAACGTCGAGTTCGTTTTCGATTCGCCCGAGGATTTCACGCGGATGCGCGTGGACGTCTCCGCGCCGTTTCGCGCGTTGATCGAGCGCGAAAGCGCGGAGCGGCGCGCCCAAATTATCGCGGCCGTCACCGAGAGCGCGCGCGCCTATGTGGCCGCCGACGGCAAGGTCCGCACCCGCAACGAGACCATCTGTTTTTCCGCGGTACGGTGAAAATTGGCGATCTCGGGCGGGAAACCTGTCGCCTTTCGCGCGGTCGGCTGTTAACTTCCGAGAGATGGTTGCGCGACCGATGATGGGCGAAGCGGTTAAGATTTATCCATTGCCGGAATTGCCGCCGTTGCGGGCGGACCGGGACCTGCATAATGAGTAGCGGCCAGGGTCTCGCGCCAGGCTGGGAGACGAATGCTTCGTTCATGCCGGACGAACCCGCGGCCGGACCGGGGCGCTATAGCCTCTTTCGCTATTCGCCGCTGCTGTTCCTGGCGCTGATAATAATCGCGGATGCGGCGCAGCGCTCCGATCCCGACCTGTGGGGCCATCTGCGGTTTGGCCAGGCCATTCTCGCCAGCGGACATTTTCCGGCGACGGATATTTACTCTTACACGGCCGCCGGCGCGCGCTGGACCGATCACGAGTGGCTATGCGAAGTGATTATGGCGTTTGTCTATAATCATTTCGGAATCATCGGACTGAAACTCTGGAAGTTGCTATGCGTCGGCGCGGCCATCGCTTTCATGGCGGCCGGCATGGCCGAGACCGGCGCGCCGCCCTCCGTCCAGTTCAATATCATGACGATCGCGGCGGTCGCGCTGATGCCGCAGATGCAGTTCCGGCCGCAAATTTTCACCTTCGCCCTGTTCGCCGCGCTGCTGGCGCTGCTGGCGCGCGATTTGTACCGCCGGCGGGCGCCGCTGTGGCTCGTGATTCCGATGATGGCGTTGTGGGCGAATCTGCACGGCGGCTTTATTATTGGCGCCGCGACACTGGCCGCCTATGCCGGCATGACGGTAATTTCCGATCCTCGCGGGATTGCGGCCGGCCTTGTCCGCGGCTTGCGCCTCGGCGGCCTGACGCTCGCCGCGCTTGCCGCCACGCTGGTGAATCCCTACGGCGTTGGGATGTGGCGGGCGGTGATTCACGCGCTGCGCAATCCGATGACCCGGATTGCGGTCAACGACTGGCATCCGCTGGGTTACGTGGTGATACGTCAGTGGCGGGAAAGCCACGCCAGCACAATTTTTTTTCTTTGTGGAATCGGGTTGATCGCCGCGACCGCGATCGTTTTCGTCCTGACGCCGCGGGCGGGAGATCTGCCATTGGCGGCGATCGCCGCGACTATGTGCGTCGCCGCGATCATGGCCGTGCGCAATCTGCCGTTGGCGATAATCGCGTGCGTGGCGCCATTGGCGCGGCATGCCGCGGCGCTCGGCGGGAAGCGGGATGTGGCGCCGCTGGCGCGATCGGAGGCCAACCCGTGGATCATTGGCGCGCTCGCGCTGTTGACGGTTTTGCTCACAGGAGTCCTGTCCGACCGGATCCAGGCGGATGCGGCGTATCCGGCGGGCGCGGTCAGGTTCATGCGCCAGAACTCGTT
>DAHZDR010000118.1 GCA_027403435.1 Deltaproteobacteria bacterium | reverse complement strand
GACGAACGCCCGACCGGCGAGGCGGGCGGCGCGGCCGGCGGCAAGCCGATTGTCGCGGGCGCGCCCGACGCCTATTTTACGCGCCTGCCGGTGGCGGCGATGATCCGCGCGATCCATCGGCGGGACGTTCCGGCGCAACGCTCGCTCAGCGCGGGAATTTTCATCTGCAACGCCGCGATGTATCTCGCGCTACATACGATGCGCCGCCGGCCCCATGCGCCGGTGGGCTTTATCCATCTGCCGTACACGGCGGCGCAGGCGGCGCGCGATCGCGCGGTCCCGAGCATGACGGTCGAGCTGATGACCGCCGGAGTCGAGACCGCGCTGGGCGTGGTCGCGCGGACGCTCGACCGCCGGCGCGCTACTTGATTGCGACCGCGTTGGGCGGCGAGGCGATGCCGCCGCGCAGATGGAGCGGCACGGAAACCAGCATGAATTCCCAGCGGCCGTCGGCGGCGCAATCTTCCGCCAGCTTATCGAGCACGAACTGCTCGCCGAGCGGGAGTCCGAGCAGCGAGAGCGTGCGATAATGGAGCGCGCCGTGGTCCTTGAAATCCCACGGCCACGGCTCGACCGCGGGGCAATCCGTGCCGATCGCGGCGACGCGATTGTCCCATAGCCAGGCGACGGTCGCGCGGCCGGGGTCGAGGCCGCAGGCCTTGAGCGAGAAAATCGGCGCCATCTTTTGCTTGGCCTCGGGCGTGGCGGCCAGATACGCGCCCATCCAGCCGGTGCGCACCAGCATAATCGAGCCGGGCTTGAGCTCGGTTTTTTGCGCGGCGAGGGCGCCCTTGAGATCGTCGAGGCTGTAGATTTCGTTGTTCAGCGGATTGACCGGACGGCCCGCCCGCGCGCGATAGCCAAAGGCGTCGATCAGCACGCCGCAGCCGACGAAGCGGTCGGCCCAGTTGTGAATCCCGAGCTTGTCGGAGTTTTTGATTTCGGCTTCCTTGACGCCGTTGTAAAAGGCCTGCGCGCGCAGATTGCCGACGTGGCCGAGGCCGTCCCATTGACTGCCTTCCTGGGTGTTGTAGGCGTCAAGCAGGTCGTCGAAGCCGAGCAGGCCGTAGCTTTCGAAGCTCTTCTTCGTATGCTTGACCGGCTCGCGCTCGAACAGTGGCGGATGGGCGTAATTGATCGGCGTGTCGAGGCGAAAGACCCGGCCGTTGCGCACCAGTTTGGCCGCTTCGACGATACCCTCGGGCGTCAGAAAATTGACGCATCCGGCCTCGTCGTCGTCGCCGAAGACGCCCCAGTTGGAATCGGCGGGCGCGCCCTTTTTGACCGGCAACTCGGAGAATTTCGGAATTTTGTTGAAATCGATTTTCGGCATCGCGGTGATTTCCCCGGGCGGCAAAGCTTGGTCCCGTGCGGCCGGGCGCCGGGTCCGCCGCACCTTCGCGCCCAGCACGCCACGGGACGCGCGCGGCTGTCAAGGGCGTGGCGCGATAGCGTCGGGGCGGCGCTTATGGCAACTTACGCGGCAATGAACGAGCGGGTCGATTCGCGAACAAAAACGGCGACGGCCACGGCCGCCAAAGAACCAGGCGCGGTTGCCGGATGGGCGCG
>DAHZDR010000096.1 GCA_027403435.1 Deltaproteobacteria bacterium | reverse complement strand
TTAGTGATAGCCACTGGATGCGTCGGCCTTGCGATGCTCGCTTTCGACCGGGTTAGTGTAAACGGATTCGTTCGCCGACCGCCGCCGCTGCCCGCGATCGTCGCCAGCCCGATTACCGCCTGTGGCCGAATCGCCCGTCCGGGCTATTATAAAGTGGATAACGCGCTGGTTGCGCAGGCGGATCCGGGCGACTGTATCCAGATTTCGGCGCCCAACGTTTCGCTCAATCTCAATGGCTACAGCGTCTCGGGCGCGAACGCCGGCGTCGGCGTCGGCGTGCAGGTGATGCCGACGGCAGCCAATGCGTTTATCGAAGGCGGCGGCGCCACGATTTCCGGCTTTTTCGACGGCGTCGAAATCGGCGGCGTGGGCGCGATCGCCGAGAATTTCAACGCCGAAAATAATTCCGACGCGGGCGTTTTGCTCAATCGGGCGCGGCTGGCGAATGTCGCCAATTTCATCGCGAGCAACAATCGTTTCGACGGCGTCAGGTTCGCCGAAAGCGTGCAAAGCGTGGTGCAGAGTTTTGCCGCGAGCGGCAACAATCGCTATGGCGTATGGCTGGTCGGTTCCAGTCACGACGCGGTTTCGGCGTTCACCATTTCCGATAACACGATCGCTGGCATCTATCTCGGATGCTCCTTCGATGGCCCCGGCGGCACTTGTCCACGAGTGGCGCCCAAAAGCAATTTCAATGTGATCTTCGCGGGCGTGGCGTCGGCGTCCACCAGTCCAAGCTCTTCGAGCCAGGAATATGGCGTCGCAATCGACCTCGGCGATATTTCGAATCGGGTGGCGGATATCACCGCGCAATGGAATTCGACCTACGACCTCTATGACGCCAACCAGGTGTGCGGGAAAAACGCGTGGTTCGCGTTGGCCGCGATCAAATCGCAGGTGCCGGGCGGATGCGCCGACTGAAGGCGCCGCCGGACCGGCCGCGGGCTGGCGCGGCGCGGCCGCGGGGATTGGCGAATCAAGGACGCGGCGTCCCGCGCCGATACGACGCCATCTTTAGAAGCGTTTGCGCGTGAATCCGGCGCGCGCTAATACTCGCGAATCGTCAACCGACGATTTCCGGCGCCGCTGGTTGGAAGGTTTGGTCCGGCGCGCCGTCGTCGTCAGTCGCGACTCGCGCATCCGCGCGCGCGAACTATCACGGAGGGCCGCAAATGTCTGACTATCGCCTGATTTCAGCCGATTCGCATTTCGTCGAGCCGCCCACGATGTGGGCCGAGCGTATCGACCGGCGCTTTCGCGATCACGCGCCGCATACGGTCAAGAACCTCAAAGGGCGCGAGGGCGAATTCTTCGTATGCGAGAATATTACGCCGATGGCCGTGGCGGGATTCTTCGGCGCCGGCGTGCCGGCGGCGGAATTGCCCGAGCATAATAAGCGCGGCTTCGACGCGGCGCCCAAAAGCGTCTGGGATCCCGCCTGGCGAATCAAGGACCAGGATCGCGACGGCGTCGCCGCCGAGGTTATCTACACCTCGATGGGGATGCCGCTGTTCGGACTGGAAGACGGAGAGTTGCGCGCCGCCTGCTTTCGCGCGTTCAACGATTGGGCGGTCGAATATTGCCAACACGACCTGAAGCGGCTGGTTCCGCTCGGCCTGATCACGCTCGAGGACATTCCGCGGGCGGTTGCGGAACTCGAGCGGATCGCCAGGCTCGGGATGCGCGGCGCGATGATCTGGGCGGAAGCGCCGGACAACCGCCCCTACGACCATCCCGACTACGAACCATTCTGGGCCGCCGCGCAAAACCTCGATCTGCCGCTGTCGCTGCATATTTTGACCGCGCGTCAGGGCGTCGGCGCAAATCCCGGAGCGGGGCGCGGTTTTTTGCTGGCGCTCGCCAATCTGCATCATCAGATTGAACGGTCGCTGGCGGTGCTGGTCTATGGCGGGGTGCTCGAAAAATTTCCCGGCCTGCGCATCGTTTCGGCCGAAAACGACGTCGGCTGGATGCCCTATTTCATGTACCGGCTCGATACCGTCCAAAACCGGCTGGGCGCGGTCGGCGGGATGAAGCTGCCGATGCGCGCGAGCGACTATATCAAGCGCCAGGTTTACGCGACTTTTATCGCCGACCCGGTCTTCGTCGATTCGCTCGCCCGCTATGGCCCGGACAACGTGATGTGGTCGTCGGATTATCCGCATACGGCGGCGACCTTTCCCCGATCGCGGGAAATTGTGGCCAAGCGCTTCGGCGCCTTGCCCGACGAGCAGCGCCGCAAAATAGTCCACGATACGGCGGCGCGGGTTTATCGGCTGGATTGATCGGCCGCGCCGGATCGTCCCGGCCATCGTGCTGGAGGTCCGGCGCGTTCAAACCGGCGCTTTGCGCGCCGCTGGCGGCCTGTTCCGGGCCGCGGCGAGCGATCACCAGTGCAGCTCTTCGTACACCAGCTTGCCGGCGGCGAAACGGCCACGGTCGAGCGCGCGCACCTCGGGATTGCGCAACGCTCCGGTCACGATCAGGTCGGCCAGGGCCTGGCCGGCCGCGTAGGATTGCATCACGCCGTGGGCGCTGAACGAATGCGCTTCGAAGACTCGCGGCAGGACCTGGCCGAGTATGCCGGTGCGGTCGGGAGTCATTTCGTACAGCCCGGCCCATCCCGTGATCAACCGCAGCCGCTCGAAGCAGCTTGCCCGCGCGTACATTCGCGGCCAGATTTCGCCGGTAAAAAATGCTTCGCCGTCGAATCTGAAGCTGTAGGCGGCGGGTTCTTCGGGCGGCGAATAGCCGGCCAGAATATAGGGACCGTCGTTGTGAAAATAGACGCCCGATGAATCGAAAATCATGCCGTAACGTTCGAGCGTGACGGTGCGGCTGGCGACCACGCAGAGCTGGCGGCGCACCGCTTCGGTCGGACTGTCCAGGCCGATTAGCTTGAGCACGTTCGGCGCCCATGCGCCGGCCGTGATCGCCACCGCGTCGGCGCTGATTTCGAGCATGCGGCCCAGCGCCGGTTCGCCCGCGTCGTCCTGCGTGAGCATCCGCGCGGCTTGCGCGTCGGCGAGCGGCGCGTCCGCCCGCCAGCAGAACAGCCGCGCCTCGCTCGCGCCGGCCTCGATCGCATGAACGAACGCGCGGTCGATAAATTCGGCGCCGGCCGCGCGCGCCTTTGCGCGATAATGGGCCTTCAGCAGGTTCGCATTGATCAGGCCGTCGCCGGCGGAAAAGGTCGCGCCCGCGATTCCGTCCAGATGGTCGATTTCGGGAACCCGCTTGGCGACCGCGCGCGGCGTCAACGCTTCGATCGGATGGTCGAGGTCGCGCTGCATCGGCAGCATCCGCAGCGCCTCGGCCCAGCGGGCGTCGTCGTAGAGAATCAGATAGCCATTTTGCCGGAAGCCGATTTCGGCGCGAATCGATTCGTAATAGCGAATCGATTCGCGGCTCAGCGCGATATTGACCGGCTGCCACCAGGTGGCGCGGACGCCGCCGGCGTTGCGTTCGCTGGAACTGAGACGGCCGCTTAAATCGAGATCGATCAGCGCGACGCGGACGCCGCGTTCGCCCAACGCCATCGCCAGCGCGCTGCCGATTACGCCGGCGCCGATAATTGCGACGCCGTGGCGTTGCCGGACGGCGCCACTATCCGTCATGCCGATTTCCATCATTCAGGCGCGCCGCGTAAACGCGAAACCCGTATGGCGGGACCATTGCGGCGCCGCGAACGCGCGTGGTTGGCGTCGCGCGGATTAGTCCCAGCGATTACCCCAGCGATCGAGAAAAGCCACCTTGGCGACCGGCTCGCGCGTGACCGGCCCGAACCGTCCCAACGGATAGCCGATCGGAATCACGGCGAACGATTCGGCGTTTTCGGGTAATCCGAGCGCCTCGTTCACTTCCTTTTCATACAGCAGATGGCGCGTGGTGAGAGTGGCGCCGAGTCCGAGCGCGCGCGCCGCCAGCAGCATGTTTTGCACGGCGGTATAGATCGACGCGCCGGACATTTTTTCGAGTCCGACCGATTTGGCGAAATCGCCCACCAGGCAGCATACGATTAAAACCGGCGCTTCATGCAGATGGTTGGTCAGGTGCTCCACCGCCGCGAGCATCCGGAGCTTTTGCGCCTCGGTTTTTCCGGGCGGCGGCGGGGCGGCCTGATAACGCGGCAGCAGACGGTCGAGGGCGCGCCGGTAGGGAACCTGGATTTTACTTTTGATTTCCGGATCCTTCACCACCACGAAACGCCAATGCTGAACGTCGCCGCCCGAAGGCGCGCATAGGCCGGCTTCGATAATGCGGCGTATCAAGGCGTCCGGCACCGGGTCGGGCTTCAGCCGGCGCATCGCGCGCATCGTATGCATCGCTTCGAACAGTCCGATTTCATCCGCCATGATGGTCCCTCCGCGCCTCGCGCAACGCTGTTGGACGGGCCGCATAACCGGCCGCAAGCGCAAGCTACCAAGAATCGCGAGAGCGCAACAAACGTATCCGGCGGGGCGCGCGCGTTTACTGTCTCGCGCCATCCGCCGATAATCCAGTAGGCTTGAATTCGCGACGCATGGCGCGATCGCTTCAGGAGAGTTAATCGATGGCATCCACGAAGACGGCGTTCCTGTTCGATGTCGATAACACGCTGGTCGATAACGATCACGTGCAGGCGGATCTGATGCGCCATCTGGAGCACGACGTCGGCGCCGAGTCGAACCGTCAATATTGGGAGCTTTTTGAGGAATTGCGGGCGGAACTCGGCTATGCCGACTATCTTGGCGCGTTGCAGCGCTATCGGGTGCGCAATCCGCGCGACTTTCGGATTCTGGCGGTCAGCGATTTTCTGATCAACTATCCGTTCGCCAATCGGCTCTATCCCAACTCGCTCGACGTGGTTGAAGCCTGCCGCGAGTTTGGCGAGCTGGCGATCGTGTCCGACGGCGACGTGGTCTTTCAGCCGCTAAAAGTACGCAGGTCGGGATTGCACGACGCCTTCAACGGCAACGCGCTCATTTATATTCATAAGGAACAGGAAATCGACGATATTACGGCGCGCTATCCCGCCGATCACTACGTATTTATCGACGACAAGGCGCGGATTCTCACAGCGGTGAAAAAGATTCTGGGATCGCGCGTGACCACGGTTTTCCCCCGCCAGGGCCATTATGCGCTGGATCAAGCCGAAGTCGCGAAATATCCGGCGCCCGATGTGAGCATCGAGCGGATCGGCGCGCTGCTGGAAATGGATCTCGCGGCGCTCGCGCGCGGCTAACGCGGGGCTGGCGTGATCGCGGCGCTTTTCCGCGCGAGGCTAGCCGGCCGGCGGCGCGGTCCGTTTTGTTTTGCGCAACGGAGCGCGCAACCCGGCGGTTTAGGTGTCCGCGCCGTTAGCGTGGCTTGGGAATTTTACGGCGGAGGATTTGGTGGGCAGGGAGTGAATCGAACACTCGACACGAAGATTTTCAGTATTCTGCTCTACCGACTGAGCTACCTGCCCACCGGGTCTGACGAAC
>DAHZDR010000051.1 GCA_027403435.1 Deltaproteobacteria bacterium | reverse complement strand
ATCAAGCAGGCGCTCTTTCCCGAGACCGCCGAGGTGATTCCGAATCCCCTCGGCACCGCGCCGGGCTTTCGGATGCCGGTGCCGGTCAAGGACCATACCGCGTATCTGGTGGTGATGCCGGGGGTGCCGCGCGAAATGAAGCCGATGTTCGAGAACGAAGTCGCGCCATGGATTCGGAGCAATCGCGGCTCCGACAAAATCTTCGCCACGCGCATCTTCCAGACTTTCGGCATCAGCGAGTCAGGACTCGACCAGTCGGTCGCCGGATTGATTAGGCCGGAAGAGGCCAAAGTCGGCTTTCGCGCGAGCTTTCCGCAAATTTCGATGAAGGTGATGGTCGAAGACGCGCCAGGCCGCGCCGAGCAGCGTCTGGAGGAATTGAGCGAGCGGGTGCGCGGCCGCGTCGGCGAGTTTATCTACGCCGAGGGCGAGCGCTCGATGGAAGAGGTCATCGGCGAACTGTTCACCGCAAAGGGACTGACGCTCGCGCTTGCCGAATCCTGCACCGGCGGCCTGATTGGCCATCGGATTACCAACGTCGCCGGCAGTTCGAATTACTTTTGCGGCGATTTCGTGACGTATTCGAACGACCTCAAGGTCGGATTGCTGGGCGTGCTGGAAGCGACGCTCAAGGACTTCGGCGCGGTGAGCGTGGAATGCGTGCGCGAGATGGCGGCCGGGGCGCGCGCCGCCGCCGGCGTCGATGTCGCGATTGCGACTTCGGGCGTCGCCGGCCCGGCCGGCGGCACGGCCGAGCATCCGGTCGGCACGGTCTGCGTCGCGCTCGATGCGGAGACGGTCAAGGCGGCGCGGCGCTTCAATCTGCGCGGCAACCGCGAATGGGTCAAACTGCTGACCTCGCAGGTCGCGCTCGATTGGCTGAGACGCTTCGCGCTTGGCCTGCCGATCGGCGAAGCGGCCCTGTTCCGCAAATAGCCGGCGATCGCGCGCGCCCGGCCGGCGATCGCGCCGCGGCGCGTGGATGCGCGGATTCGCCCGTCGCGCGGTCGCCGTTGGGCGCGGTCGCAACGCCGCGCGAACGATTACTCCCAATTTCCGATTGACCGACTGTATTTATCAGCCAATCGCGAAAACCATTGTCGTTTAACGATTTTTTGCGTGCGCCGGACGCGCCGCAAGTTGTGGATTGTCTATCGGCAGGGTCGCAACTAGCATCAACAAAGTTGGCGCGTTCGCCATGGACGTGTCAGACGGTTTGGCGGAGGCCTCGAATGATTCGGAATTGCCGGGTGATTGCGCGGTGTTGACCATCCTTGGCGGACTTTTCGTTTTGGCGATCCTTGCCGGCTTTATCGGCGCGCTTTCGGGACTTGGCGGCGGCGTCTTTATTGTCCCCGGGCTGGTGATTATGGCGCGGGTGCCGATGCAGGTCGCGGTCGGAGCGAGCCTGATTTCGGTGGTTGCGACCAGCGCGGGCGCGAGCGTCGCCTTCGTCCGCGACGGCTGGACCAATTTACGGGTCGCCATCATCCTTGAATGCGCGACGGTCACGGGCGCGCTTACCGGAGCCTATCTGGCCGGGGTAATTTCGCAGCCAATCCTTGAGATGCTGTTTGCGTTGATGATGCTGCAATCGGCCTATTACTCGATACGCAAGCATGGGGACGAGTTGCTGCCCAAGTCCGATGCCTTGTGCACGCGGCTGCGGCTGGGCGGCGAGCTACCCGGCGACGACGGCAAGATGACGTCCTATGGCGTCAAGAATCTGCCTGGCGGCGCGGTTCTGATGGTCATTGCCGGCATCATGTCGGGGTTGTTGGGAATCGGCTCGGGCGCGCTCAAAGTTGCGGCAATGGACAATTTGATGAAACTGCCGCTCAAAGTGTCCAGCGCGACCAGCAATTTCATGATTGGGGTGACGGCGGGCGCCGGCGCGCTGGTGTTCCTGTCGCGCGGCGACGTCGCGACAGTGGTGGCCGCTCCGG
>DAHZDR010000050.1 GCA_027403435.1 Deltaproteobacteria bacterium | reverse complement strand
GCCACGCTGACCGACGCCGACGGCAACGTCTATCTTGATTTTTTCGCCGGCGTCGCGGTCGCCAGCCTCGGTCATGGCCATCCCGGCCTGGCTGGGGCGATCGCGCGGCAGGCGGGGCGGCTGATGGTCGGGACGTTCGCCACCCGCGAGCGCGCCGAGGCGTTTCGGCGGCTTGCCGAAGTGGCGCCCGGCAACCTCAAACGGGCGCATCTGTACAGCGGCGGCGCCGAGGCGGTCGAGGCCGCGCTGCGGTTGGCGCGCTCGGCCACCAAAAAACATGAAGTGGTCGCCTTCTGGGGCGGCTTTCACGGCAAGACCGCCGGCGTGCTGGGCCTGATTGGCGACGAATCCAAGCAGGGTTACGGACCGCTCGAAGGCGGCCGTTACTCGATTCCCTACGCCGACTGTTATCGCTGTCCATTCAAACTCAAATATCCCGAATGCGGCATGTATTGCGTCGAGTTCGGCGAGCGGCAGGTGCGCAATTCGAGCGCCGGCGCGGTCGCCGCGATCGTTGTCGAGCCGATGCAGGGAACCGCCGGCAACGTGATTCCGCCCGACGATTTCATGCCGGCGGTGGCCGCGATGGCGCGGCGGCTCGGCGCGCTGCTGATTGCCGACGAGATGATCACCGGCTTCGGCCGCACCGGCAAATGGTGGGGCGTCGAGCATAGCGGCGTCAGCGCCGATATCGTCACCGTGGGCAAGGGGATGGGCGCGGGCTTTCCGGTGTCAGGCGTGCTGATGGGCGAGGAACTTGGACGGGCCGAACCGTTCGCCAAACCGAGCGCGTCGTCGTCGAGTTACGGCGGAAATCCGCTGGCGGCGGCGGCCCTGGCCGAAACGATCAAGACAATCGAGGCCGAGGGCCTGGTCGAAAATTCGCGGCGGGTCGGCGCGCTGATGCTTGAGCGGCTGCTCGCGCTCAAGGAAAAATACGAATTTATCGGCGACGTGCGCGGGCGCGGCCTGATGATCGGCCTCGACCTGGTGCGCGATCGCGAAACGAAACGTGAACTCGGACGCGGCGTGATGGAGCTGATTTTCAAAGCGGCGCTCAAGCGCGGACTGCTGATGATGGGCTATTTCCCGCGCGTGCGGATCAACCCGCCGCTGGTGATTACCGAAGCGCAGGCCGAGGCCGGAATCGCGATTCTGGACGAGGTCTTCGCCAATGTGCGCGATCACCTCAATTGGCGCGAGGCGGACTGAGCGATGGGGCCGGACGCTGGCAATATCGCGGTATTTTGCGATCTCGCGGGGACGCTCGTGGCGATGGACGAAACCCGCCAATTGCCGATCGACGCGCGCGGCAACGTTTCGCTTCGGCTGCTGCCGAATGTGCGCGAAACCCTGATGCCGATGCGGGACCATCTGATTTTCGTGGTCACGAATCAGGCCGGGATCAAACGCGGACGCCTTTCGCTCGCGCAGGCCGAGGCGGCGCTCAACGAGCTCGATCGCCAGCTCGACGGAATCCTGACCGGATGGATGATCTGTCCGCATGACGACGCCGACGGCTGCGCATGCCGCAAACCCAAAGGCGGCATGATTGCGGAGTTGGCGGCGATTCATGGCGTCGATCTGGCCGGCTCCATCATGGTCGGCGATCAGGAGATCGACGCGCTGGCGGCCGCGGCCGGCGGCGTCGGCAGGTTCGTTTACGCGGCTGAATTCTTCGGCTGGAAGTAGCGCGGCGCCCCGTCCGCAAGCCGGCGGACGGATGCGCGCCACGGCCCGAAGGGCCGCAGCCTTGACGGCTTGACACGGGGCGTCAATGCGTTTTGGATGATCGAATTCAGGCGCGAGGCATGGTCGATGACGGCGGCGGAATATAAAGCGCGGGCGATCCGGTTTCTGGAAAACTTCAATCACGCCGATCCGGCGGTCTTCGCCGAATTGGTCACGGAAAATTTCCGCTTTGAAATCGTCTCCGGCCTGTCCGGGTTTCCGCCGATCGCGGGCCGCGCGAATTTCGCCGCGACCGAGTGCGCGACGCTGCGCCGCCTGTTTCCCGACGGCCTCAAGCTGCGGATTGAGCACACGCTCTGCGACGGGCCGCTGGTGGCGGCGACGGCGAGCGCCGATACGGTCGCGATGAACGGGCGGCAATATCGGCAACGCTACTGTTTCGTGCTGCGCTTTGAAGGCGAGTTGATCGCCGAGGGGCGCGAGTACAACGACACCAACCTGGTCCGGGAAGTGTTTCTCGCCTGAGCGCGCCGCCCGCTCCGCGCTGGAAATCGGCGCGGGATTTTGCGACAAGTCGGGTGGCCGCGGCGCGAGCGGCGGCGCGCGGGAGGCGACCAGCGATGAAAATTGGACTGCTGATGGTGTTCCATGAAGCGACCGCGCGGCCGGGCGAGTTCGCGCAAGCGGCCGAGGAACTGGGTTTCGAATCGCTCTGGGTTCCCGAGCATCCGATTATGCCGGTGAATCCCAAGACGCCGTTTCCGCAGGGCGGGCCGATTCCCGACGTTTACAGCCATATGAGCGACCAGTTCATATGCCTGGCGATGGCGGCGGCGACCACCAGGCGGCTTAAGCTCGCGACCGGAATCACGCTGACGCCGGAGCATAATCCGATCGTCGCGGCCAAGCAGATCGCGACGCTCGATCATTTTTCGGGCGGGCGGGTGATTTACGGCATCGGCGCCGGATGGCTGCGCGAGGAGTCGGAAATTCTCGGCGTCGATTTTCCGCGGCGCTGGTCGCAGACGGCCGAATATGTCGCCGCGATGCGCGCGTTGTGGAGTCAGCCGGAAGCCTCGTTCGAGGGCAAATACGTCAAGTTCCCGCCGGTCCGATCCTATCCCAAGCCCGCGCGTCCGAACGGTCCTCCCGTGCTGCTCGGCAGCCGCGATCGCAACGCGCTCAAGCGGGTCGCGCAATGGGGCGACGGCTGGTTCCCGAATCGCGTGACGCCGGACGAGATGCAGCGCGACCTCGCCGTGCTGCGCGAGGAGTGCCGCGCGGCGGGCCGTGACTTCGGCGCGCTGGATATCACGGTGATGGGCGGAATCGCGGGCGAGCGCGCCGCCATTCAGGCGGAGCTTGGGCGCTTCGCCGAAACCGGCGTCGGCCGTTTCGTGGTTGCGCTTGGCGCGTTCGGTCCTGGCGACTATCGCGCGCGGCTCGAAAAGCATGCGTCGCTGTATGTCGGTTAAGCGCGTTGGGGCGGCCGGCTGAAAGCAAATACTAACT
>DAHZDR010000010.1 GCA_027403435.1 Deltaproteobacteria bacterium | reverse complement strand
GTGCAGTACTCTCAATTCAACCAACTTGACGGCGTCACGGTCGCCATCGCTCTTTTCCGCACTAATAGAACCACGTCAAGATATTGTGACGTGGTAAAACCAAAAATAACGGCAATAGTCTTATTTTAACGGATAACTTTTGTCAAGCGGGCCAATTGACCAAAAGATACGTCGAATTTCTTGTCTGGCGGCAAGCTGCCGAGCGCGGCGCCGCGGCGTGGTCGGCCTTGACTGCGGCGGCGGGCAAATTTAATAGTGGCCTTTGAAAGACGAGTATTTTTCCTCCAACGTTCGTCGCGACGGCGGCGGCGGGCGGACGGCGCCGGAACCTCAGCCATGCGCGAGGCTTTAGCGCGGCTGCAAAGACGGTCCGACAGGGTTGGCGGCGAACCGTGACGCGCGCCGGCATCGGGTGTATATAGGAAGTCCCGCGGCGTAACGGGCGGGCGCGATTCGACGGCATTCAGAGGTATCGAGATGACGCAATTGGAAGCGGCCCGAAAAGGCTTGATTACCCGGCAAATGACCGAAGTCGCCGAGGACGAGGGACTTCGGCCCGAGGAAATCCGCGCGCTGGTCGCCAGCGGCGAAGTGGTGATTCCGCGCAACCATCATCACGAGTTCCGCGCGATTGGCATCGGCAAACGGCTCAGGACCAAGGTCAACGCCAATATCGGCGCGTCGAATTTCCATCAATTGATTGAAGAAGAGATCGAGAAGCTGTACACCTCGGTGCGCTTCGGCGCGGACTCCGTGATGGACCTTTCGACCGGGACCGACCTGGACAAAATTCGGGTCGAGGTGCTGTCGCGCAGCCCGGTGATGCTCGGCACGGTGCCGATTTACCAGGTGGCGTCGGAAGGTTCGATCATGGAGCTGGGCGCGCCCAAATTCATGGACGTAATCGAGCGGCAGGCGCGCCAGGGCGTCGATTACATGACGCTGCATTGCGGAGTCACGCGCGAAACCGTCAAAAAGCTGCGCGGGCATGGCCGGATCGAGGGCATCGTTTCGCGCGGCGGAGCGTTGCTGGCGGCGTGGATCGAGCGCACCGGCGAGGAAAATCCGCTGTACGAGCATTTCGACGAGGTTTGCGCGATTTTGCGCGAGCATGACGTGACGATTTCGCTGGGCGACGGCTTGCGTCCGGGCGCCACCGGCGACGCCACCGATCGCGGCCAGCTGGCGGAGTTGCTGGTGCTCGGCGAACTTACCGAACGGGCGCGCGCGCTCGGCGTGCAGGTGATGATCGAAGGGCCTGGCCACGTGCCGCTCGATCAGATCGAGGCCAACGTCAAACTGGAGAAACGGGTCTGCGGCGGAGCGCCGTTTTACGTGCTGGGTCCGCTGACCTGCGACGTCGCCCCCGGCTACGACCATATTACCGGCGCGATCGGCGGCGCGATCGCGGCCGCCGCCGGCACCGATTTCCTGTGCTACGTCACCCCGGCCGAACATCTGCGGCTGCCGGATATCGAGGACGTGCGCGAAGGCGTGATCGCGACGCGCATCGCCGCCCATTCCGGCGACCTGGTCAAGGGCGTGCGCGCGGCCAAGGTCTGGAACGACCAGATGTCGCGCTATCGCAAGGCGCTCAACTGGGAAGGGATGTACGCGATGGCGATGGATCCGGACAAGGCGCGCCGCTACAAGGAAGAGAGCGAAGCGGCCGGATCCAACGTGTGCAGCATGTGCGGGTCGCTCTGTTCGATCAATATCGATAACGCGGCGATTAAGTTCACGCGCAAGCGGGCGCTCGAGCAGGTGGAAACCCATGCCGCCGCGGGTCGATGAAAATCGCTCCGCGAGCGCGCCGGCGTGGCGCGAAATCGCGCTGCTCGATCAGTTCGGCCGCACCCGGCTGCTGGCCGATTACGCCGGCGAAATCGTCGCGCTCTATTTCTATCCGCACGACGACACGCCCGGATGCACGGTCGAGGGCAAGGAATTCCGCGATTTGCACGGGCAATTCCGGGCGCTGGGATGCGCCGTGGTGGGGGTCAGCGCCGACAGCGCCGCGTCCCATCGGGCGTTCGCCGGCAAGCATGGCTTTCCGTTCACCCTGCTGGCCGACGACCGCGGCGAACTGGCGCAAGCCTTTGGCGTCGCGCGCGACGGCCGCGCCCAGCGCGCGACTTTCGTGATCGGCCGCGACGGCCGGATTGCGCGCGCCTTCCATGACGTGGCGCCGCGCGGCCATGCCCGGCGCGTGCTGAATTTCGTGCAGGCGCTGATCGAATCGCATCGGATGATCGGCGGCTGAGCGGGCGCGGCGGGATGCGCGGCGCGGCCGTCGTCGTTATAATAGTTGCATCGTTAAGCGGGCCAATTTTACCCAGGCGGAGTCCGCGCCGCGCGTGGGACGCGGACCCGAGGGAACAGGCGGATGGCGAAAAGCTCGAAGAACCTACTCGATGAGGCGCGAGCCTCGATTAAGGCGATCGATATCGACGAAGCGCGGCGGATGCTCGAGCGGCCCGGCACGGTGCTGATCGACGTGCGCGAGAGCGACGAATGGCGCCAGGGGCATATTGCGCGGGCGATCGCGATTCCGCGCGGCTTTCTGGAGCTGCGGGTCGAGGAACAAGTCCCCGATCGCCAAACGCCGGTAATCCTGCAATGCGCCTCGGGCACACGCTCGCTGCTGGCGGCGCGCGCGCTCAGGGAGTTGGGTTACGAGAATCTTTACAATCTGACGGGCGGGTTCAACGCATGGAAGGATCGCGGCCTGCCGTGGGTGGCGGATCGGGCCTTCACGCCGGACGAAATCACGCGCTATTCGCGCCATTTCGTAATTCCGGAAGTGGGCGAAAAGGGGCAGGCGAAGCTGCTCGATGCAAAAGTGCTGATTCTGGGCGCCGGTGCGCTCGGCTCGCCGACCTCGCTGTATCTGGCGGCGGCGGGAGTCGGCACGATCGGCCTGGTCGATTTCGACGTGGTCGATCTGTCGAATCTGCAACGCCAGATTATCCATACGACCGAACGGGTCGGGATGCCCAAGACCGAATCGGCGCAAAAGCAGCTCCACGCGCTCAATCCCGGCGTCAAAGTGATTCGCCACGACCTGCGGTTGAGTTCCGAAAACGTGATGGAGATCATCGCGGGTTATGACGTCGTGGTGAATTGCGGCGATAATTTCCCGACCCGCTATTTGATCAACGACGCCTGCGTGCTGGCGAAGAAGCCGCTGGTGGACGGCGCGATTTTCCGCTTCGAGGGCAACGCCACGGTGTTTCATCCCGCCGCCGGCGGACCGTGCTACAGATGCCTGTATCCGGAGCCGGCGCCGCCGGATATGGCGCCGTCGTGCGCCGAGGCGGGCGTGCTCGGCGCGCTGCCGGGGCTGATTGGATCGATCGAGGCGCTCGAGGCGATCAAGCTGATTCTGGGCGCGGGCAAGCCGCTGATGGGCAAGATGGTCTATTTCGACACGCTCTCGGCCGATTACGTGCGGGTGCTGAAGATTCGGCGCAATCCGGATTGTCCGGTATGCGGCGACCATCCGACGCAGACCGGGCTTATCGATTATGAGGCTTTTTGCGGCTTGGCGCCGGCGGCGAACGGCGCCGATCATGCGGCCGCCGCGGCTGGTCGCTAGCGCGAAGCGGCGCGGTGGGCGCGGCCAGACAAATCCGGGCGGCGGACGCTGCAATCGCGTCCGCCGCTTTTGCTTGAATCTCCGGACGGACGAAGATCACAATGGCGCTGGGGCCTTTTTACGTGGCGCAAAAACTGCTTGAGACCAGCGGCGCGCGCGGCGTCGCCATCCTGATGCGGCATGGCGAAACCGGATGGAATCGGGAGGGGCGCGTGATGGGGCGCCATCCGGTGGAACTCAACGACAACGGCCGCGCGCAAGTGGCGGCGACCGCGCGTTTCGCCGGCGCGATCGCTCCCGAGTTGATCGTCACCAGCCCGCTGGTGCGCGCGCGCCAGTCGGCGGAGATTATGGCCGCGGGTCTGGGCGGCCTCGAAATTATCGAAGAGCCGGAGATCGCCGAGGTGCTCTATGGCCACTGGGAGGGCATGAGCTACCACGAACTGATCGAGGATCCGCACTACCAGACCTATCGCCAGTCGCCGACCGAGCATCCCACGCCCGGCGGCGAGACCATCGCGCAGGTGCGGGCGCGCGGCGTGGCCGCCGTGACGCGCGCGCTGGCGGCCTATCCGGGCAAGCGCGTGCTGTTCATTTCGCACGGCGACATCGTGCGCACGATACTCTGCCATTTCATGGGGCTGGAGTTGCGCTATTTCCATCGGATTCGCGTGGATAACGCGACGTTGTCGGCGATTCAGATGGCGGGCGAT
This sequence comes from Deltaproteobacteria bacterium, assembly GCA_027403435.1. Lineage (GTDB taxonomy): Bacteria > Desulfobacterota > Binatia > Binatales > Binataceae > JADMIL01. The sequence continues at coordinate 4,470 of DAHZDR010000010.1, read as the reverse complement.
TTCGCAGAAGTGAAATTCCTCAATCTGCTGTCCGATCCGGCTCGCGCTTTCATCGCGCCATTTCCGATCAAAAAAACGCCGACCGGCGCCGGCCCGCGCTGAAATTCAGGGCGCGTTCACGCCGCTTGGGCGCGGCGCGTCCGCGCCGGCGTCATGGAGGGGTCGAGTAGGCGGTGGTCGTGCCGGGGCCGACTTCGACGCCCTTGCGCACGCGCACATGATCTTCGGGCTGCGTCGGCACCGCGACGTGGACCGTGCGATAGCCGGCGCGCGAAGCGTCGGGCGCGACGAAACCGATCGTGTATTGTTCGCGCAATTCGCGGCTCATCGAGGCGCAGGCGTTGCGCAGCGCGATCCCGTCGCCGACCTCGCGGATGATGTAGGTCTTGGCGCCGGTTTCGGTGGACAGCAGGTCGAGCGTGCGCGCGTCCACCTGATCTTCACCGCCGAAAAGCCCGCCGAAGGGCATGCTCGCGAGATTCGGCGCGTTGGGGTCGCCGATGCCGATCGAATAGATCAGCACGCCCATCCGGCGCGCCTGCGCGATCACCTGGCCGAGCGTCGCCTCGCTGGTGTTGTCCATGCCGTCGGTGATCACCAGCAGCGCCTTTTTGTCGTAGCGGCCATGCTGGACCATCAGCAGGCCGTCGAGAATCGTGTCGAAAAGGGCGGTCTGGCCGTAGGCGTGCAATAGTTCGAGCCGGCTCAAAATCAGATAATGATTGGTGGTGAACGGTTGCAGCAGGAACGGACGGCTCGAAAAGGCGAACAGGAACACGTCGTCCCGCGGATTCAGATTTTGGACAAATTCAGTGATCGCGGCGCGCGCCTGCGCCAGCTTGGGCTGCATGCTGCCCGAGGTATCGACCAGAATTCCGACCGAGACGGGAGTGTTCAGGTCCTGGCGGAAAAATGCAATCTGGCGCGGCTGGCCGTCCACCAGCAGCCTGAAGTCGTTTGCGCGCAGGTTGGTGACGTAGTTGCCCTGCTGGTTGGTCACCGTTACCGTCACCTGTTTGTAGCCCTGCTGCGCGCGCAGTTCGCGCAACGGCAGCACCAGCGCGGCCGCGCCTGGCTGGGGCGCCATCCGCGGCAGGGTCGCGGTGGCGTTGCCGCCCTGTTCTGGCGCCGTCGGTATCGTCGGCAATTCCAGCACCGCGGCGCCGCCCTGATGCTGATTGGTCGGTATGGACGGCGATGGCGGCGGGAAGAATTGCCCTTGCTGGGCGGCAGCCGGCGTCACCGCGGTCGCGGTTAGAACCAGCGCCGCAAGCGCGCCCCGCAAGATTCGGCGAAGCGTCCACGCCCGCAATCGCAATCGTGATGTCATGGGAGTGATTACCTCGACCGCGCGATCACCATAAGCCTCTTTGATTTTCCTATTTGCGCCGCCCGCGGGCAAGCGGCGCCCCGGCGCGCGATCGCGCCGCCCGCGCGCGTGATCCTCGCGCTTTCACGCGTGATCCATGCGCATTTAATAGACGTTCAATGGCGCCTGTTTGTTTCAACGCCGCGCGGCCCGGATCGGACGCTGGCGCGCCGCGCGCTTTTGCGCCGCGCTCAAATCTGAAAGTGCAGCGCGGTCTTGCGCCGTTCCGCCAGCGCTTGCAGCGTCGTGCGGCGCAGAATCGCGGTCACGCTGTCGCGCACCTCGCACCAGACCCCGCGCATCGCGCAGGTTTCGCCCCGGCTGCACGGTGAATTGCCGGTCTCCTCAAGACATTCGACCGGGGTGTAACCGCCCTCGATAATCCGCACCACGTCCAGCATCGTGATTTTTGCCGGATGGCGCGCCAGCAGATAGCCGCCGCTCGGTCCCTTCTGGCTGGCGACCAATCCGTCGCGCTTCAGCTCGATCAAGAGCCGGCGCAGATAATTTTCGGGAATCGCCTGCGCCATCGCGATTTCCTCGACCCGCTGCGGCGGCGCTCCCGGATAGCGCTCCGCCAGCATGATCAGGGCCTTCAGGCAGTAATCGATTCCAACGCCAAATTTCATCGTCTTCCCCGCCGCAAAGATAGCAGAAAGCCGGACGTTACGGAATAGCGGACTAATTTACTCATTTATTTAGTTGACTAAAATACTCATTTTAGTTATCTTTCGTTCATCGATTTTGACCGAGGAGTGTTCCAGATCCCGTGCCTAAGCGTGAAGCGCCATCTTGGGAAACCGTACTCAAGCGTAATTCGGTCGAACGCCTCAAGCGCGAGTTGTTTCCCACCGAGCTGGTCAAGCAATGGGACCGGCTGGCGGAGACGCCCTACGAGCAACTGCCCGAAGAGGACATCGTGCGCCTGCAATGGTTCGGGATGTACCACGACAAGCCGAAAATCGGGACCTTCATGATGCGGGTGAAGATTCCGAGCGGCATCCTGACGCCCGCCGGACTCGACGCGATCGGCCAGGCGTCGGAATTGCACGGGCGCGGGCAGGGCGAACTGACGACGCGCCAGAATATCCAGCTGCATTATCTCACGCTGGCCCGCGCGCCGGAGATTTTCGAGCGTTTTCGCGCGGTTGGGCTTACCACGATGGGCGGATGCGGCGATTGCGTGCGCAATATCACCGGCTGTCCGGTGGCCGGCATCGACCATGAGGAACTGTTCGACGCGACCGGCCTGATCGGCGAAGCGGCGAACTTCTTTTACGGCAATCGCGAGTATTCCGATCTGCCGCGCAAGCACAAGATTTCGATCGCCACATGCCGCTTCGAGTGCAACGCGCCCGAGATCAATTGCATCGCGATGGTTGGGGTGATTCGTGACGGGCGCGAGGGCTTCGCGGTGCGCGTCGGCGGCGGCCAATCCTCGACTCCGCGCCTTTCGCGCCATCTGGGCGTGTTCATCCCGCGCGCGGCCACGCTTGAAACTCTGCGCGCGATTCTCGACGTCTGGCGCGCGACCACCGAATACCGGATTTCGCGGGTCAAGGCGCGCCTCAAGTTCATGATCGACGACTACGGCGTGGAGGCCTTCCGCGAGCTGGTCGAAGCGCGGCTGGGCCATCCGCTGGAACGGCTTGACGATCCGCCGCCGCCCGCGGCCGAAAGCGACCACATGGGGATTCACGAGCAGCGGCAAGCGGGCCGCTTTTACGTCGGCTTTCCGGTCCGGCTGGGCCTGATGACCGGCGCGGCGATGCGCGCGGTGGCGGCGGTCGCGGCGGAAGTCGGCGGCGATATCCGCCTCACGCGGCGTCAGAACTTCATCCTGACCGGCATTCCGGAAAACCGCCTCGACGACATTATCGGACGGGTCGGCGAGCTTGGTTTTCCGCTCAACGTCAACGGCCTTTACGCGTCGTCCATCGGCTGTATCGGCGATCCGCATTGCAACTACGCCGTAACCCCGACCAAGGCGAAGCTCGCCACCATCATCGACCGGCTGGCGGCGCAATTCGGCGCCGCGGCCGGCGCGCTCAAGGTAAATCTCGACGGCTGCCCGCACGCCTGCGCGCAACATTGGACCGGCGATATCGGCCTGCAGGGCACGACGGGACGCGGTCCCAACGGCGAGCCGCTCGAGGCCTTCGACGTGATTCTGCGCGGCGGTCTGGGCCGCGACGCCGCGATCGGCAAGCCGCTCTTGCGCCGGGTTCCGTCGGCCAACGTCGAAGACTACGTGTCGCGCCTGTTTGCGGGCTATCTGGCGCGACGCGCCGACGGCGAATCTTTCACGCGCTTTTGCGTGCGCATCCCGGACGCCGAACTGATCGCAATCGCACAAGGAGCCACTCAAGCCGGCGCCGAAGCCGCCGCCTGAACCGTTTCGCAAGCGAGCATAGCCGTGGACCACGAAATCGTTTTCCCCAAACCGACCGTCGTGATGGACGAACTCGAAGCGGGTGAAGTCGCCGTCGATCTCGACGACCGCGAACCGCAGGAAGTCCTTGCGTGGGCGATCGAGCGCTTCGGACGCGAGCTCGCCATCTGCTCGAGCTTTCAGGCCGAGGGTTGCGTGCTGATCGACATGGCCCATCGCATCGATCCGGGCATCCGCGTCTTCACGATCGACACTGGCCGCACCCCGCAGGAAACCTACGACCTGATCGACAAAATCCGCGAGCGCTACGCAATCAGAATCGAAACCTTCATGCCCGACACCTCCGTCGCGCAATCGATGGTCACCAGGCACGGCAACAATCTCTTCTACCGCCATGTTAACCTGCGCCTGCTATGCTGCCAGGTGCGCAAGGTGCTGCCGCTGCGCAAGGCGCTGCTCAACTACAGCGGATGGATAACTGGCCTGCGCCGCGACCAGTGGGCGACGCGCTCGAATATCCGCAAGATCGAAATCGATCACGACCACGGCGGTATCGTCAAATTCGCGCCGCTCGCCGATTGGACCGAGGCCGAGGTCTGGGATTACATCCGCGCCCACGACGTTCCCTACAACTCGCTCTATGACAAGGGTTTCAAATCGATCGGATGCGCTCCGTGCACCCGTCCCGTCGGCGAGGGCCAGGACGCGC
>DAHZDR010000530.1 GCA_027403435.1 Deltaproteobacteria bacterium | reverse complement strand
TTGCAGTGCGTATCGGTGAAGGCGCCGGGATTTGGCGATCGGCGCAAGGCGATGCTCGAGGATATCGCGATTCTGACCGGCGGCAAGGTGATCGCCGAAGAACTCGGCATCAAGCTGGAGAACGTGACGCTTCAGGATCTTGGCCGCGCCAAGCGGCTGGTGGTCGATAAGGACAACACCACGATTATCGACGGCGCCGGCAAGAAGGCCGATATCGAAGGCCGCATCAAGCAGATTCGCGCGCAGATCGAGGAAACCACCTCGGACTACGACCGTGAAAAGCTGCAAGAGCGCCTGGCCAAACTGGTCGGCGGCGTCGCGGTGATCCGCGTTGGCGCGGCCACCGAGATGGAGATGAAAGAGAAGAAGGCGCGCGTTGAGGACGCCCTGCATGCGACGCGCGCCGCCGTTGAGGAAGGCGTGGTCCCGGGCGGCGGCGTGGCGCTGATTCGCGCTTCGGCGGCGCTCGACGGGCTGCGCGGCGGCGAAGAGGAAAAGGTCGGCATCGGCATCATCAAAAAGGCGGTCGAAGATCCCTGCCGCTGGATCGCCTCCAACGCCGGATGGGAAGGCTCGGTCGTCGTTGACAAGGTCCGCAACAACAAGGGACCCTTCGGTTTCAACGCCGCCACCGAGGAGTTCGAGGACCTGATGAAGGCGGGCATCATCGACCCGACCAAGGTCGTGCGCAGCGCGTTGCAGAACGCGGCGTCGGTCGCGAGCCTGCTGCTCACCACCGAATGCATGGTCGCGGAGAAGCCCGACGATAAGCAGGGTGGGTCGCCCGCGATGCCTCCGGGCGGCATGATGTAAGCCACGCCCCCATGACGAGTCCGTAACCTCAGGGCGGCGGCTGGGAATCCGGCCGCCGCCCTTCGTTTTCGGTATGCGCCAAAGCTCCGCGATCAACGCCGCGTCAGCATGGCCTGCCGTCCGCCGGAACTTGCCGCCTGGCGCCAAACGGAATCGCCGGGGCGATGGCGCCGCCGTTCAGTATCCCGAGTCGCTCGAGTGCGGGCTGGCGCCGCTATCACTGCGGTTGTTTTGCGGCGTGTCGCCGGAATCGCCCACGTTCTGATTGGTTTCTCCGAGATCGCCCGCGTCCATGCCGCTCTCGGGCGATGGGCCTTGCGGTTGTACTTCCTGGCCGGTTTCGGTATCGACGCTCTGGTCGTCGGGCGGACTCTGATCGCCGGTGTCCGCGGAATTCCCGCCGTTGCCGGGAGTTCCCTGCTGCATGTTCATCTGATCGTTCTGGGCGAGCGTCCAAGGTCCGGATTCCGTCGGGATCGAACGACCGCGCGCCATGCTGTCCGGACGCGTCGTCGGTATGGATTCGCGCGCGGCGGTTGGGCGCGGCGTCAAGGCCGCGAGCGTCAGGAGGGAGGCCGCAATCGCGAGGCTTAGTCGATTCATGGAACTTTCACCTCTAAGACATATTTGACTCACATTGGCGTGGTAAGCGGCCACTTACAGTCTTAGGTTTTCGCTTGCCGCGCCGCGAGTCAATCCCCGCCGCGCCAGCATCGCCCGACGTAACCGCATCCGAGCCGGCGGCATTCGCGCTCGTTTTGCGGCGTTCGCGGCCATTCGCGGGTCCGCGCCGCGTCCGCGATCGCGCGGCCCAGCGCGACGATCCGCTCGCGGATCCGCTCGAGCGGCGGAAGTTCGATCGCGACGCGGTGGACGCGGCCGCGCAGATAGACGACATCGGCCGCGACCGCCCGGTCCGGCCGGGCGGCGTGCGCCGCCAGCGCATAGCATTGGCCGACGAGCGCGTATGCGCCGCCGTTCCCGGCGGGCCGCGCATACTTGTAGTCGCGCACCAGCGCGCTGCGCCCGTCGTCGATCAGCAGATCGATCCGGCCGCGGATGAAAATCGCGGGATCGCCGCCGCCCGCGAGCATAAAGAACGGCAGCTCGCGGTCGATTTGGGCGTTCGCCGGCGGCGACGATTCCGGCGCGGCGAGATAGCGCTTGAGGTCGCGCGCCAGTTCGGCCTGCGCGGCGGGCGGCAGGTGGTGAGCGGCGCCGATTTCGGCGATTTTGCGATCCGCCTGGGCGGCGCGCGCGGCGCCGGACGCGCTCAAATCGAGCGACTCCAGAATTGCGTGAACCGCGATGCCAAGCGTCGTGGCGTCCGCGCCCGCGGCGGACTCGGCGGCGGT
>DAHZDR010000475.1 GCA_027403435.1 Deltaproteobacteria bacterium | reverse complement strand
CGCCCGCGCGTTTGACGGCGGCCTGGCCGAGCGGCACGAGATGATCGCCGGCGGGAATTTCCTCGCGATGGCCGCCCAGGGCGCCATGTTCGAACACGATTACCGGATTGTTGTCGCGAATCGCGCTCTTGAGCAGTCCCTTCATGTCGGCGGGACTCGAGGGCACGACCAGCTTGATTCCGGGCACGCTGAGAAATTGCGCATAGACGGTTTCGGAATGTTGCGCGGCGGCGCCGCCCATCGCGCCGTACACGCAGCGGAACGTGATCGGCATCCGCGCCTGTCCGCCCGACATGTAACGCAGCTTGGCGGCCTGATTGCACACCTGATCCATCGCGCAGTAGAAAAAGCTCGCAAACTCGACTTCGCAGATCGGCCGCGTGCCGGCCATCGCGGCGCCCACGGCCGCGCCGACGAAGCCGGCCTCCGCGATCGGCGTGTTGCGCACCCGCCGCGGACCGAATTTGTCGATCAGGCCCTTGGTCGCGCCGAAGGCGCTCAGCACCACGTCCTCGCCCATTACGAAGGTCAACGGATCGCGCTCCATTTCTTCGCTGAGGGCCTGATTAATCGCCTGGATAAAAGTCGTTTGAGCCATCGGGAAAAGCCTCCGCCGCGCCGGATTCGAATCGTCGCGGGATCAGTCGGCGAAAACGTCGTCCGCGACCTCGGCGGGATCGGGCAGCGGACTTTCGCGCGCGAACTTCACCGCGGCTTCGAGCTCGGCTTCGGTCTCGGCGCGGATTTTCGCCAGTTCGGCGGCGCTGATTTTGCCGGATTCGGCGGCGAACTTCTCGAACCGCAGCAGCGGGCAGCGGGTCTTCCATTCCGCGACTTCCCGCTCGCTGCGATACGACGCCGCGCCGAGGAACGCCTGCTCGCCGACGACATGGCCTTCCCAGCGATAGGTCTTGCACTCGAGCAGGGTCGGACCTTCGCCGGCGCGCGCCCGCGCGATCGCCGCGCTCGCGTGGCGATAGACTTCGAGCACGTCGTTGCCGTCGATCACGAGGCCGGGGATGTCGTAGGCCTGCGCGCGCACGGCGATATCGGTGACCGACGTCACCGTTTGCATCGGGGTGAATTCGCCGAAGCCGTTGTTCTCGCAGACGTACACCACCGGCAGCTTCCAGACGGCGGCCAGATTGAGCGATTCGTGGAACGCGCCTTCGTTGGACGCGCCGTCGCCGAAGAAGCAGGCGGTCACGTCGTCGCGCTGGGCGATCACCGACGCCAGCGCCGAGCCGGTCGCGATCGGGAGGCCGGCGCCGACGATGCCGTTGGCGCCGAGAATGCCCAGGGCGAAATCGACGATATGCATCGAGCCGCCCTTGCCTTTGCAATAGCCGGCGCGCTTGCCCAGAATCTCCGCCATCATCCGATCGAGCCGGCCGCCCTTGGCGATCAGATGGCCGTGGCCGCGATGGGTCGAGGTAATCCGATCGGTCGGGCGCAGCGCCGCGCAGACGCCGGTCGCGCTCGCCTCCTCGCCAATCGAGACATGGACGAAACCGGGTATTTCGTTGGCGGTCGCGAGGTCGCGCACCCGCGCCTCGAACAGCCGGATGCGCGTCATCGCGCGGTACATCTCAAGCATCTGGTCTTTGCCGAGGTCCATCGATCGTCACCTCGCCGGCGGCGGAACTTCGCGGCTACTGTGCGCCGATCCGCCCGCTCCGGTCAAATCGGCGCGGGCCGCGGTTTGATCGCGCCGCGCGCCGCGCTAGAACATCGGCGATGACTCCGCCGCCGATCGCCGCCACGCGCGCCCGTCCATATCCGTCGCAACGTCCGTCGAAGCTCGCGGCGGACGTGTCGGCCAAGCCGCAACCGGCGGCGGCCAATCCTCCGCCGATCGACGGCGCGACGGTCGGGCGCGCGCTGCGAATCCTGCGCCGCGAGGCGCGCCACTGGAACGCGCCCGTGCTTACCCTGATGGCGGCGGAGAAGCACGACCCGTTCCTCACGCTCATCGGATGTATCCTCAGCCTGCGCACCCGGGACGAAACCACGGCGGTCGCGGCGCCGCGATTATTCGCGCGCGCG
>DAHZDR010000466.1 GCA_027403435.1 Deltaproteobacteria bacterium | reverse complement strand
CACTCGCGGCGAGAACGTCGCCGACGTCGCGGCGGCCGCGATTGCGATCAAGGCCGAAAAGGAAGTTTACGGCGTTGCGATCGCCGGTCCGATGCAGCGCGTCGCCGCGGCGATCGAACGCCATGCCGCGGCTCTCGCCGAGGCCCGCGCCGCAATCGCGGCGGCCGACGGCGCGGCCTCAAATCGCCCGGTAATTCGCAAACGAAACGGTCGCTGAGCGCGCGGCCGGATCGGTGATCACGTTGACCACGGCGGGTTTTCCCGAAGCCGCCGCCCGTTCCAGCGCCGGCCGGATCTCCTCTGGCCGCTCGACGTATTCGCCGTGCCCGCCGAAGACCTCGGCCATTTTTTCGTAACGGCTGAAGCCGAGGTCGCGTCCCGCGTCCATCGTGCCCTTGCCGGCCCATCCGCCGTTGTTGCTGATCACGATCAGCGCCGGGATTTTATGGCGGACCATGGTGTCGATCTCCATGCCGTTCATGCCGAAGGAGCCGTCGCCGCTCAGCACGATCACCTGCTTGTCGGGCTTGGCGACCTTCGCGCCCAGGCCGAACGGCACCGCGACCCCCATGCATCCGTTGGGACCCGCGTTCACGGAATGGCCGGGCGCGTGGAGCGGAATCGACTGGCGCGCGAAATTCAGTATTTCATGGCCGTCGGCGACGATAATCGCGTCGCGGTCCATGAAGTCGCGCACCTCCTTGCACAGCCGCAGCGGATGAATCGGAACCGAGTCGGAATTGAGCAGCGCCCGCGATTTTTCCTGGGAGCGCTGATCGTGGCCGCGCAGCGTCTCGGTCCAGTCCGCATAGGCGTTATCCCTGAACGATCCGCGCCCCTCGTCGATTAGCTGCTTCAAGACCATCCGCGCGTCGCCGACAATCCCCAGTTCGATCGGCCGATTGCGTCCGATCTCCTCGTCGGAAATATCCACTTGAATAAACTTCACATCCTCCGCCCAGCGCGGCGGCAGGCCGAATCCGACGATAAAATTGAACCGCGTGCCGATAACCAAGACCACGTCGGCTTCCTTCCACGCCTGATTGCGCGCGCCGAGAAAACTCAGCGGATGGTCCTCGGGGATGATGCCGCGTCCCTGCGGAGTCGTATAAAACGGAATTCCGCTCAGCTCGGCGAATTCCTTCAATTCCGCCTGCGCGCCCGACCAGAACGGACCCGTGCCGCTCAATATCAGCGGCCGTTGCGCCCGCCGCAGCGTCGCGATCGCCTTGGCGATCAGCGCCGGATCGCCCGAAATTCGCGGCGCGGCGTGCGGCCGCGCGGGAAAGAGCGCTTCGCTTTCCTCGACGCGCCGGTAAAGCACGTCGCCCGGCAAATCGACATAGACCGGACCGGGCTGTCCGCCGGTCGCGATCCGAAACGCCTTGTTGATGATTTCCGGAATCCGCCGGGCGTCGATTACCCGCTCGGACCATTTGGTGATCGGCTTGAACATCCCCACCTGGTCCATTTCCTGGAACGCGCCCATCCCCGCCTGCGAGACCGCGCTCGCGCCGCCCAGCGTCACCACCGGCACGGCGTCGAGAAAGGCGTTGCCGACGCCGGTGATCAGATTGGTCACGCCCGGCCCCGACGCGGCGAAACATACTCCCGGCTTGCCGCTGACCCGGCTGTAGGCGTGCGCCGCCATCGCCGCCGCCTGCTCATGGCGCACGTCAACCGCGTGGAACGCTTCGACGCAGCGCGACGCCACGTCAACCATCGGCCCGCCGGTAAGATAAAAGACGGTATCCACGCCTTCATTGCGCAACGCCCGGACCACCAGGTCGTTTCCGTTTACCTTGGCCATGACCGTCCTCCTGTTCCGCGCGGCCGCGCCGGACTGCGGCGCGCCGTTTCGCAGCAAAGCGCATTTCGCCGCCGCCGTCCATCGCGCGGCGCGTCCTCCGTCATTCGCGCGGTGCGCCCCGCCCCCTCCGTCATTCGCGGGCTCGACCCGCGAATCCATGCCGCTGGATAGCCGGGTCACCCTCGGGCTTGACCCGAGGGCCGGCCATGACGGCCTTTCCTGCATCCGGCCGCGCGCGCCGGTTACGCCGGATGGTACGGGCGCGAGCCGATCGCCGGACGCGCGAGGCCCAGGTTCTAGCGCAGCGTGTTGCCGGTATAGTCATTGTGAAACAGGCCGCGGCGCCGCAGTTCAGGCGCGACCAGCCGCACGAAATCCTCGTAGGCGCCCGGCATATGCGTCGCCGCCAGCACAAAGCCGTCGCAGGCGGGCGCGCTGAACCATTCCTCGAGTTGATCGGCCACTTGCGCGCCCGTGCCGACGAAGAGCGGGAACTCGCGCAGCCGCCCGCGTCCGCTGAAGGTCGCGAAGTCGCGCACCGTCGGATTCGCTTTGCCGCTCAGTTGAACCACGCGGTCGCGAATCGCCTGCAATCCGCTGATCGCCGCCAGCTCCTCGGCCGTGAACGGATCGTCCAGTTCCTTCGTGGCGAAATCGAAGTTCAGCACTTCGGAAAGCAGCGCCAGCGTGTCGATCGGCTTGGCCAGATTGTCGATCATCGCCGCCTTATCCTCGGCGATCGATTGCGTTTCGCCGGTGATCACATAAATGGCCGGCGCCAGCGCAATTTCCGCGGGATTACGCCCGGCCGCGGCCACGGCGTCCTTGAAGCCGCGGTAGCCTTGGCGCGCCACTTCGAGGTTCGCGTAGATGACGAACACCAGATCGGCCCAGCGCGCGGCGAAATTTTGGCCGCGGCCGCTCTGCCCGGCCTGAATCAGCACGGGACGGCCCTGCGCCGATCGCGGCACCGTGAACGGACCGCGCGAACGAAACCATTGCCCCCGATGGTCGAGGCGGCTGACCTTGGCGGGATCGGCAAAGACCCCGCTCTGGCGATCCATCACCAGCGCGTCGTCCCGCCATGCGTCCCAATGGCCCAGCACCACTTCCATGAATTCCTCGGCGCGCTCATAACGCAGATCGTGCGCGAGCACTTCGCGCTGGCCGAAATTCGCGGCCTCGGAGTTATTGAGCGAAGTGACGACATTCCACGCGGCGCGCCCGCCCAGCATCAGATCGAGAGTGGCGAAGACGCGGGCGACGTGAAACGGCTCGTAGTAAGTGGTGGAATAGGTCGCGCCCAAGCCCAGCCGGCGCGTCGCCAGGCCCATCGCGGTCAGCGCCGGCACGAGATCCATCTTGACCACGCGCACGCCGTTGCGCACCGCTTCGACGAAACTGTCGCCATACCGATCGGGCATCGCCAGCCGATCGTCGAAGAACGCCAGATGGAATTTGCCTTCCTCAAGGATTCGGGCGATCCGCTGATAGTATTCCAGCGTCATGAAATCGTCCGCCGTGCCCGGATGGCGCCACGACGCCGGATAATTCGAGCAGTTCTGCGCCTGCAGAAATCCCACCATGACCATTTGCCGATCGGCCTGTTTCATAATCGCGTCGTTCCGCCCGCCGTCTTTCGCGTCATTCTGAGCGCCTTACTCGGTCATTCCGGGCGTAGTGAATAATCCCGGGATTATTCACTACGCCCGGAATGACCGAGTAAGGCGCTCAGAATGACGCGAAAGACGGCGGGCGGAACGACGCGATTATGAAACAGGCCGATCGGCAAATGGTCATGGTGGGATTTCTGCAGGCGCAGAACTGCTCGAATTATCCGGCGTCGTGGCGCCATCCGGGCACGGCGGACGATTTCATGACGCTGGAATACTATCAGCGGATCGCCCGAATCCTTGAGGAAGGCAAATTCCATCTGGCGTTCTTCGACGATCGGCTGGCGATGCCCGATCGGTATGGCGACAGTTTCGTCGAAGCGGTGCGCAACGGCGTGCGCGTGGTCAAGATGGATCTCGTGCCGGCGCTGACCGCGATGGGCCTGGCGACGCGCCGGCTGGGCTTGGGCGCGACCTATTCCACCACTTACTACGAGCCGTTTCACGTCGCCCGCGTCTTCGCCACTCTCGATCTGATGCTGGGCGGGCGCGCCGCGTGGAATGTCGTCACTTCGCTCAATAACTCCGAGGCCGCGAATTTCGGCCAGCGCGAAGTGCTCGCGCACGATCTGCGTTATGAGCGCGCCGAGGAATTCATGGAAGTGGTGCTGGGCCATTGGGACGCATGGCGGGACGACGCGCTGGTGATGGATCGCCAGAGCGGGGTCTTTGCCGATCCCGCCAAGGTCAGCCGCCTCGACCATCGGGGGCAATGGTTTCGTTCGCGCGGTCCGTTCACGGTGCCGCGATCGGCGCAGGGCCGTCCCGTGCTGATTCAGGCCGGGCAGAGCGGCCGCGGCCAAAATTTCGCCGCGCGCTGGGCCGATCTGGTGTTCGTCATCTACGCGAACCTCGAAGTGGCGCGCCAAGGCTACCGCGGCTTCAAGGACGCCGTGGCCGCGGCCGGGCGTAATCCCGCGGAAATTGCGCTGGCGCCGGCCATTTATGTGATCACCGGCGAAACGCAATCGATCGCCGAGGATAAGGCGGCGATGATCGACAATCTGGCCAAGCCGATCGACACGCTGGCGCTGCTTTCCGAAGTGCTGAACTTCGATTTCGCCACGAAGGAACTGGACGATCCGTTCACGGCCGAGGAGCTGGCGGCGATCAGCGGATTGCAGGCGATTCGCGACCGCGTGGTTCAACTGAGCGGCAAAGCGAATCCGACGGTGCGCGACTTCGCGACCTTCAGCGGACGCGGGCGGCTGCGCGAGTTCCCGCTCTTCGTCGGCACGGGCGCGCAAGTGGCCGATCAACTCGAGGAATGGTTCAGCGCGCCCGCCTGCGACGGCTTTGTGCTGGCGGCGACGCATATGCCGGGCGCCTACGAGGATTTCGTGCGGCTGGTCGCGCCTGAACTGCGGCGCCGCGGCCTGTTTCACAATGACTATACCGGCAACACGCTGCGCTAGAACCTGGGCCTCGCGCGTCCGGCGATCGGCTCGCGCCCGTACCATCCGGCGTAACCGGCGCGCGCGGCCGGATGCAGGAAAGGCCGTCATGGCCGGCCCTCGGGTCAAGCCCGAGGGTGACCCGGCTATCCAGCGGCATGGATTCGCGGGTCGAGCCCGCGAATGACGGAGGGGGCGGGGCGCACCGCGCGAATGACGGAGGACGCGCCGCGCGATGGACGGCGGCGGCGAAATGCGCTTTGCTGCGAAACGGCGCGCCGCAGTCCGGCGCGGCCGCGCGGAACAGGAGGACGGTCATGGCCAAGGTAAACGGAAACGACCTGGTGGTCCGGGCGTTGCGCAATGAAGGCGTGGATACCGTCTTTTATCTTACCGGCGGGCCGATGGTTGACGTGGCGTCGCGCTGCGTCGAAGCGTTCCACGCGGTTGACGTGCGCCATGAGCAGGCGGCGGCGATGGCGGCGCACGCCTACAGCCGGGTCAGCGGCAAGCCGGGAGTATGTTTCGCCGCGTCGGGGCCGGGCGTGACCAATCTGATCACCGGCGTCGGCAACGCCTTTCTCGACGCCGTGCCGGTGGTGACGCTGGGCGGCGCGAGCGCGGTCTCGCAGGCGGGGATGGGCGCGTTCCAGGAAATGGACCAGGTGGGGATGTTCAAGCCGATCACCAAATGGTCCGAGCGGGTAATCGACGCCCGGCGGATTCCGGAAATCATCAACAAGGCGTTTCGGATCGCGACCGGCGGACAGCCCGGTCCGGTCTATGTCGATTTGCCGGGCGACGTGCTTTACCGGCGCGTCGAGGAAAGCGAAGCGCTCTTTCCCGCGCGGCCGCACGCCGCGCCGCGAATTTCGGGCGATCCGGCGCTGATCGCCAAGGCGATCGCGACGCTGCGGCGGGCGCAACGGCCGCTGATATTGAGCGGCACGGGTCCGTTCTGGTCGGGCGCGCAGGCGGAATTGAAGGAATTCGCCGAGCTGAGCGGAATTCCGTTTTATACGACTCCGCAGGGACGCGGCATCATCCCCGAGGACCATCCGCTGAGTTTTCTCGGCGCGCGCAATCAGGCGTGGAAGGAAGCCGACGTGGTCTTGGTTATCGGCACGCGGTTCAATTTTATCGTCGGATTCGGCCTGCCGCCGCGCTGGGCGGAGGATGTGAAGTTTATTCAAGTGGATATTTCCGACGAGGAGATCGGACGCAATCGGCCGATCGAACTGGGGATTGTCGGCGACGCGCGGATGGTCTTGAAGCAGCTAATCGACGAGGGGCGCGGATCGTTCAGGGATAACGCCTATGCGGACTGGACCGAGACGCTGCGCGGCCACGATCAGCGCTCCCAGGAAAAATCGCGGGCGCTGCTCAATTCCGACTCGGTTCCGATTCATCCGCTGCGGCTGTGCAAGGAGGTGCGCGACTTCATGGACCGCGACGCGATTATCGTCGCCGACGGCCATGAAATACTGAATTTCGCGCGCCAGTCGATTCCGCTCCACGCGCCCGGCCATTCCGTGAACGCGGGTCCCAACGGATGCATGGGGGTCGCGGTGCCGTTCGGCCTGGGCGCGAAGGTCGCCAAGCCCGACAAGCAGGTGATCGTGCTGAGCGGCGACGGCTCCTTCGGCATGAACGGCATGGAGATCGACACCATGGTCCGCCATAAAATCCCGGCGCTGATCGTGATCAGCAACAACGGCGGATGGGCCGGCAAGGGCACGATGGACGCGGGACGCGACCTCGGCTTCAGCCGTTACGAAAAAATGGCCGAGGTCTTCGGCGGGCACGGCGAATACGTCGAGCGGCCAGAGGAGATCCGGCCGGCGCTGGAACGGGCGGCGGCTTCGGGAAAACCCGCCGTGGTCAACGTGATCACCGATCCGGCCGCGCGCTCAGCGACCGTTTCGTTTGCGAATTACCGGGCGATTTGAGGCCGCGCCGTCGGCCGCCGCGATTGCGGCGCGGGCCTCGGCGAGAGCCGCGGCATGGCGTTCGATCGCCGCGGCGACGCGCTGCATCGGACCGGCGATCGCAACGCCGTAAACTTCCTTTTCGGCCTTGATCGCAATCGCGGCCGCCGCGACGTCGGCGACGTTCTCGCCGCGAGTG
>DAHZDR010000459.1 GCA_027403435.1 Deltaproteobacteria bacterium | reverse complement strand
ACCGTGGCGTCGGTCGCGGCAACCCGCTCGACCAGCACCCGCAGCTTGACGATCGTCGGATGTTCACCGATCAGCGCGCGTTCGGCCGCCGAACGAAAGGCCGCGTCTGATAGTTTGGGTCCGGATGCCACCGGTCAGGCGCCTCCTTTGCGGGGAATTTCGATCGTGGTCGAAACAGCGCGCGATGCGGATTGGGGCACGACCGAATATTGACATATTCCTACAGTAGGAAACAAGTGTAAAAATACGCCATCCGCAAGATTGCGTGATTCGTGCCGCCATTAATTCACATCCGTGAATTGCCGAAAATTTACGAAGCGGCGCTGGAGTTTGGCCCGGCGCCGCGGTCTTGAAGGGCAAACGCGTTACGTTGTCCCAATTTCGCTGCGATAAACCGCGGATTGACCAGGGCCTTCGGCCACTGAAATCTCGATCGCAATAACCTCGGCGAGCGCGCCGCGGCCGGCTAACGCCTTGTACAATTCGTCCCAGATATAGCGGGCGAGTTCCTCGGCCGAGCTATGCATGATCGGCAAAATCACGACGTCGCTTGCAGGCAAGGAGAAGGAATCATCTTCGTAGCGCAGACGAATCTGGCGGCCGTCGCGTTCGATACGCAGGCAATCGCTGAGCGCTGGAATGATCGTGCGTTCGTCGAGCCGGTCGGCGATTTCCTTGGTCAGTCGCTTGATCAGGCCGAAATCGAGCACGTAGCCGGTCGCCGCGAGACGCCCCTCGACGCGCACGCCGATTTGATAATTATGGCCATGCAAGGGTTCGCGGAAGCCGGGATAGGCGATGAAATGCGCGGCGGAAAACTTCAAGTTTTCCTTGGCGACCAGAATCGAAAATTGCGGCTTCATAAGAGCGCCGTCACGACGCCACGAACGACAGCAGCGAAGCGAGCGCCGGATCGGGCCGCGCGCCGAAGACGGCGCGATAACGCGCCTCGTCGAGCGAAGTCGCGCGCAAAAACCGATCGTGTTCGCCAGGCGCCGTCTCGGCGAGCCGCGCCCGGAGCGCCGCCCACGGTTCGCCGTCCAGATCGGCGGCCAAATCCTCGATCGCCAAGCCGTGCCATCCGCCGAGCAGGCATTCGACGAAGTAGCCGACCTGGCCGGCGCGGTCGAGTTCGAAGGCCTCGAGACCCAGCGCCTCCGCCAGCGTCAACAGCCGATCCATCCCGTATTCGCCGCGCTTCGAGCGCACGGAGGAATCGCCGCTGCCGTCGAAGCCGGAGCCAATCGCGGCGATTGCGACGCGCCCGTCGGCGAGCGGCACGGGATGGAAAATATAGCCTTCCGAGGTGTAGCCGAGCAGCTCGAAGAGCGCGCGCCGGTAGCCGAGCAGGCTCCAATGCGTGCGGCGGGCGAATTCGAGCAGGAAATTTCCGAGCGGTTGGCCGTCGCGATCGGCAATTTCGATCAGGCGCGCGAACTGGCGTTCGTCATATTCTTCGCGCCGAGCAATCAGCGGCGCCCATTGGCGATCGAAGACCAGGCCGAGCGCGCCGATTCCGTCCCCGCCGCGGCCATTCGCGGCCCGCGCCGAAATCGGGCTGGCGGGATCGATCGGCTCCAGGTCCATCGCGAGGTAATGGCCGTGGCTGGAGGGTTTGGCGAGTCCGCGGCGGGCGTTGGCCAAGCGTACCGGAAAAGCGTCGCGCGCGACCAACCGGCTTTTGCCGCCGCGCCGCTCCGCCAGGATTCCGTAGCCGCTCAGCAGTGAACC
>DAHZDR010000449.1 GCA_027403435.1 Deltaproteobacteria bacterium | reverse complement strand
CCGCCGCAAGAATCTTCGCCACGGCGGCGTCGAGCGCGCGGCCGGGCGCGTCGCGCCGGCCGCCGGGCGCCGCAAGAAAACGGCGCAGCGCCGGCGTATCCGCGGCGAAAATTTTAAGTTTCATCCCGCCACCGCAGGCTTCGCCCGCCGCCGCGCCGCGCGCCGGCCGTCATGCCTCCGGCGCCCGCTCGATCCGCGCGCCGAGCGCCGCGAGTTTGCGATCGAGCGCCTCGTAGCCGCGGTCCAGATGATAAACCCTGCTCACCGTGGTGGTGTTTTCCGCCGCCAGCCCGGCGACGATCAGGCCCATCGAGGCGCGCAGATCGGTCGCCATCACCGGCGCGCCGCTCAGCCGTGACGGACCGCGCACCACCGCGGTCGATCCCTTCATCACGATATCCGCGCCCATCCGGATCAGCTCCTGCGCGTGCATGAAGCGGTTTTCGAAAATCGTTTCGGTAATCACGGAGGCGCCGTGCGCCTGCGTCAGCAGCGCCATCATCTGGGCCTGGAGATCGGTGGGAAAACCGGGATACGGAAGCGTCCGCAGCTCGATCGGACGCAGCGTCCCGGCGCGCACGATTCTCAGCCCGCCTTCGACCGGCGTGATTTCGCCGCCCGCTTCGCCAAGCTTGACGATCACCGCGTCGAGGTCCTGAAGCGGCGCGCCGCGAATAATCACGTCGCCGCCGGTCGCGGCCGCCGCCGCCATCAGCGAGCCCGCTTCGATCCGGTCGGGGATTACGCTGTGTTCGGCGCCATGCAGCCGCTCCACCCCTTCGATTTCGATCACGTGCGTGCCGGCGCCCGTAATCCGCGCGCCCATCGCCGCCAGCATCCGCGCCAGGTCGCCGACCTCGGGTTCGCGCGCGGCGTTTTCGATTACCGTGCGGCCGCGCGCCAGCGTCGCCGCCATCAGGATATTTTCGGTCGCGCCGACGCTGGGATTGTCGAGCCAGACGCGCGCGCCGACCAGCCGCGCGGCGTGCGCCTCGACGTAACCGTTGCGCAACTGCACGCGCGCGCCGAGGGCGCGCACGCCGGCGATATGAAGATTGACCGGCCGGGCCCCGATCGCGCAGCCCCCCGGAGTCGAAACGCGCGCCCGGCCGCCGCGCGCCAGCAGCGGACCGAGCATCACGAACGAGGCCCGCATGGTCTTGACCAGTTCGTACGGCGCCTCGTGGCCGATGAGCTCGCGCGCTTGCAGTTCGAGTTCGTGGTCGCCGCGCCAGCGCGCCGCCACGCCCAGCCCGCCGAGCAGTTCGATCGCGGTCGCGACGTCGCGCAGCCGCGGCACGTTGCGGATTATCACCGGCTCCGCAGTCAGCACCGCGGCCATCATGATCGGCAGCGTCGCGTTCTTGCTGCCGCTCAATTCGACCACGCCGCGCAACGGCGCGCCGCCATGAATGATCATCCGATCCATCGCCACCCGCCGGTTCCCCCTGTGCCGCGCCCGCGCATGCGGATTTGATTTTGCCAGAGGCGCGCGGCCAAGGCACGCGGCGGCGTCGATTGGCCCGCGCTTGGCGGCGCGCGCCATTCTGTTTCAGG
>DAHZDR010000424.1 GCA_027403435.1 Deltaproteobacteria bacterium | reverse complement strand
CGCCCGATATGCATCAACTTGAATGCGTAGAGCGGATCGTAGTGGAAGACCTTAAGCCAGCATCGCACCGCTTCCTTCCGGTTTCCCCGACTCATGGCCCGCAGCGCCTTGCTTGCGAACGCGGCCGCATACTGACTTTGGATTTCGGCAATCAATCCGCTCGCGCGCGCGCCATAGCGCTCCCGGATGTGCCGGATGAAAACATCTGGGACCCATTTGTCCGGCCCGAGTTCGGAGCTGCTCAAACGATACTTGACGAGCGGTTCGGCAAGATATTCAAATTCACCGTACTCACGAGCCACAATGAACATGAAAGAATCGACGGCCGAAGCCTGAGTGGGAAAGCCTCCGCAGCGGCGCCATATAGATCGCGTCATGGTAACGGTCGTAGGTAGAATGATCCACCAGTACGTCAAGATTTCATTCATCGAGGGCGCGTGGGCGAGGTGCGCGGGGATGGTCGAACGCTCCACTATCATTCCGGCGTGGTCGACCCTCTCGTAATCCGAATACGCCAGGACGGCGGCCGGGTTGCGCCGCAGCGCGGCGACCGTCTTCGAAAGGCGCCCTGGTAACCACGTGTCATCGGCATCGAGCAACGCGATATACTCGCCGGTCGCGCGTTCGATCGCCGCATTGCGCGCCGCGTTGAACCCGCGATTAGCTTGTTCGATGGTCCTGATGCGATCGCCGTAGCCCGCCAGCACTTCGGTGGTATTATCGGTCGAACCGTCGTTGACGACGATAATTTCCTGTCCGTCGAACTCCTGCGCCAGCGCGCTGTCGATCGCCGCCCCGACCGTCGTCGCCCCGTTGTACACGGGAATTATCGTCGATACGCGAATTGGCGGTTGCGCGTGTTCGCTCATGCGTCGTGGATGCTCCATTCGGCCTCGCAGAATACTACACCATATTTGGGCGGCGGCAGGCGTCCCGTGCCGGTCAGGTCCGCAGGCAGCACCTCGAACGAAATCGCGTCGAAAATCACGTCGAAGTCGTCGCCCGCGTCGCCCAGCCACAAATCGATCGAATAGCTCCCCGGAATCAGCATCAGCCGCTCGACACGGCACGCCACCGTCGCTTCCGCGCGCGGCGCGCATTCGGCGAGCCGCCCGCAGAAGCGGTCGCTGACGCAAAAGACCGCGGCGCCGTAACTGGTCTTGATCACCGAACCGAGCACCGGCCGAACCGGCCGTTCGGCGCGATAGGCGACCCGGATTTCCATTGGTTCGCCCATCCGGACCGCGCCCGACTGCGCGCCCGAGCCGTCGCGCAGCTCGACCCGCGTCATCGTTGGCGTGTCGCCCGGCCGCCGTCCCGGATGTGTTTGGAGCGCGACGGCGCCGTCGCCCGTCGCGCTGCCTTCGGCCACGTAACGTGACATCACCGCGAGCGGTTCCCCCACCGCCGCGAGCCGGCCGCCGCTTAGCATCAGGCAGCGCGTGCACAGCGCCTCGATCGCCGCCATGTTATGGCTGACGAACAGGACGGTCCGGCCGCCGCGCGCGACCTCGCCAATCTTGCCCAGGCATTTTTTCTGAAACGAAATGTCGCCGACCGCCAGCACCTCGTCAACCAGCAGGATTTCCGGCTCCAGATGGGCCGCGACGGCGAACGCCAGCCGCACGTACATCCCGCTCGAATAACGCTTGACGGGAGTGTCGATGAAGTCGTCGATTTCGGCGAAGGCGACGATCTGGTCGAACTTGCGCACGATTTCCGCCCGCCGCATCCCCATGATCGCGCCGCTTAGAAAAATGTTTTCACGACCGGTCAGTTCGCTGTGGAACCCGGTGCCGACTTCGAGCAGGCTGCCGACCCGGCCATGCATCTCGACCCGCCCGGCGGTCGGCTCGGTGATGCGCGAGAGGATTTTCAGCAGGGTCGATTTGCCCGCGCCGTTGCGGCCAATCACGCCAAGCACCTCGCCCGGCGCGACTTCGAAGCTCAAGTCCTGGAGCGCCCAGAAGTGATCGGCGCCGTTGGCGTTGGCGGCGCGGCCGCCGCGGCCGAACGAACGCATACGGCGAAGCGGCGCCGTAAACGCGTTGACGATCATCTCGCGCATCGTCAGGGAATGCTCGCGCCGGCCGATCGCGTAACGCTTGCCCAGGTTATCGACGCGGATTATTGGCTGCATCAAAAGCGTCTCAGACGATATCGGCGAATTGCCGCTCCATCCGCCGGAACGACCATCCGGCGAGCATCACGAGAACCACAGTGGTCGCGCACGCTATCGCGAGGCCGCTCCAGTCGACCGGGCGGCCGAAGACCGCCGCGCGGAAGGCCTGGATTATCCCGCTCAGCGGATTCAGCGCGAGCAGCCATCGCCAGCGCTCCGGAATGAAGGTGAGCGGATAGATAATCGGCGTCACATACATGCCGATTTGCAGCATGAAGGGCAGGGCGTAGCGCACGTCGCGATATTTGACGTTGAGCGCCGACATCCACATCCCGGCGCCCAGCGCGACCAGCGCGGTCAGCGCCATCAGCGGCGGTATCAGCAGCAGGCCCGCGTCGAAACGAATCCCGTAATGGAGCGCCATCAGGAACAGAATCACGGCCGAAATCGCGAAATCGACCAGCCCCGCGCAGACCGCGGCCGCCGGAATCACCATTCGCGGAAAATAGACCTTGGTGATCAGGGCGGCGTTGCCGACCAGACTGTTGCTGGCGGTGGTGACGGACTGGTTGAAAAAAGTCCACGGCAACAGGCCGGCGAAAACGAAAATCGGATACGGTTCGCCGTCGGAGGGAACTTTGGCGAGCCGCCCGAAAATGACCGTGAAGACCACCATCGTCAGCAGCGGCTGCAGAATCGCCCAGGCGACGCCGAGCACGGTCTGCTTGTAGCGTACTTTGACGTCGCGCCAGACCAGGAAATAGAGCAAGTCGCGATGCGCCCAGAGGTCGCCGAGGCCGAATCCGAGCCGGCGCTTACCGCTCTCGATAATCAGCGGCGGCAGCCGCGCGGCGATGGCGTCGGCGGTCCGCGCTGGCGCGCCGTGCGAAACGCCTTCGCGGGTCGATACGCTTTCAGGTGCGGTCAGTTGTTCTTCCACTTTTTCCAGACGGGCGGAATTCATCGCGCCGCCATTTCATCAAATCCGATCGCGGATTCCGCACCAAGCGCGGCGCGGGGCGCGTTGGCCGCGGCCGCCGCGACGAACGCCGCCGCCGTTTCGCGCCAGGTATAAGATTGCAGCCGCGCGGCGAGCGGCGCAACCCGGCGCGCAACGGCGGCGCGCTCGCGACGCCAACGCTGGATCCGCGCCGCCAGATCGTGCGCGTCGTTCGCGTCCGGCAGCAGCAAATCGTCCAGTTCCGCCGGATAGCGTTCGGCGACGCCGGCCGCGCGGCTGACGATCGCCGGCACGCCGCGGCATAGCGCTTCCTGCACGTTCAGTCCGTACGATTCGTAACGCACCGGACTCACCAGCAGGTCGGCGGCGTCGAGCAGTTCCACAATTCGCCGGGTGAAGCCCAGAATCCGCACCCGCGCGCCGAGTCCCGACCGCGCGATCGTCTCGCGCCAGCGCCCGAGCGCGCGGCCGCCGCCGGCCACAACCAGCGTCGCGTCCCAGCCGGGGTCGCGCGTCAGTTCGCGCCATGCCGCCCACAGCGTGTCGAAGCCCTTGCGTTGGTCGTGACTGAAAGCGCCGACGAAAGCGACGATCGGACCGTCGGTGGGAAGTTGCAGCGCGGCGCGGGCCGCCGACCGCGCCGCCGGCGTGGCCGGGCGCCAATCCGGATCGCAGCCCAGATAGACCGTGCGCACGCGTTCGGGCGCGGCCCCGGCAAGTTCGATTAGGTCGCGGCGGGTGCGCTCGGAATTGGCGATCAGCAGCCGCGCCCGCGGCAGTATCCGGCGTTCCCGCGCGGCGTCGCGCGCGCGCCCGAAGCGGTCCTTGATACGGAACCAGAGCGGCGCCGCGCGCGGCGTTTCCCGCCACGCGCCGTGCACAAAATGCACCCAGTTGATATCGGCCCAGCCGCAGTTGCCGCCGTTGACCACCACTCGGGCGTTTGGATCAGTGGCCGTCACACGCATCGCGACCGCCCGTCCCAGCCGCGCCAGCCGCCGCCGCGCCAGGAAAAACGAGCCGGCCGGGCGCCGCGCCAGATAAACCTGGACGCCAGGCGGCGCCGCGAACTCCGCGTCCACGCGATAGCTCGCCAGATGGACCGGGTGGCCGGTTTCGGCCAGATAGCGCGCCAGTTCGGCGTTCGCGCGATCCATTCCGCCGTCGCGATGGAATCCGCCGCAGACTATTACCCATGGCGCGGCGGCCTGATTTGCGTCCACGGCGGCGCTCATGCGCCGTGACCCATCGCCGGTTCGGCCGCCCGCGCGACCGGCTGGCGCGCGCGCGGCTGGCGCGCTCCCGGCGCGGCGACCAGATTCGGCACGACGATCCATCCCATGTAAAACAGCAGCAGCGCCGTGCCCGGAATCGCGGTGAGCGTGCCGGTGCCCGTCTGCGCCACGATGAATACAAATCCCAGGTTACCGCGCGCAAGCCATTTGCCCAGTTGCCACGGATCGCGATCGCTCGGCAGCGGCCGCGACAGCGTCCAGACGATGAACGCGAGCCACAGCGCCAGCCCCGGCAAGCCCTGCTCGAGCATCAGCCTGCCGTATTCGTTTTCGATCATCACCTGGTTATGCAGCAGCGGCTGCAGGAAATAGGGAATACTGGTGCCGCCGCCGCCGAGGCCGTTGCCTAGCGGATATTCCAGCGCGAGCTGAAAGATGTTTTCGTTGACGCTGCCGTGGATGCGGGTTTTTACGTATTTGGTGTTGTCGAGCGAAACGAACCGCTGCATCCGCGGCGACACCGCGATCAGCACCGTGACGATGGCGATCAACGCAATCCATCCGAACCACGGAAAGTTGCGCACGCGCCCGGAAAAGGTCGCCGCCAGCGCTATCACGAACAGGAGCACCGCCGAGGTGCGCGACGCCGACAGAAAGACGCATACCGCCGACGCGCCGATCGCGGCGAGCAGCAGATACCGCGTCGGCGAGCCGCGCCGCTCCTGCACCATCGCGCCCAGCAGCAGCGGAATCACCGAGGCCATCTGCCCGCCGAAGGCCGCCGCCTGCACAAACGTGCCTGGCAAGCGGAAAGTCGTGGTCGCGCCGGTGACCACGTCGGTGCTCCGGTAGATAAGCTCGGTGACCTCGTTGCGCGGATAAAAACGCGGTACGCCCAGATTGATTTCCGCGGCCGCGAAGGCCAGCTCGATTAGCGAGAGCACGCCGAGTCCGATTGCGATCCGCCGCACGCCCGCGCCGTCAATCATCGCGCCCACGGCGATATAGGGCAAAAAAAACACCTGCCCGCGCCATCCGACCAACTGGATCAACGGATTCTGCAGTGGCGCCAGCAGCATGAAGGTGGGCCACGCGACCAACGCCACCAGCCACGGCATCACGCGGCCCAGCTTGTAGCGTTCGGCGGGTGTCAGCCGTCGCGTGATCAGGGCGAGCAGGAAACCGACCGAGGCGGCGTCGAAGATGAAGTGCGACGCCGCGACCGGCAGGTTGGCGCGCACGATACCGTAAAAATAGCCGACCACCGAAGTCG
>DAHZDR010000421.1 GCA_027403435.1 Deltaproteobacteria bacterium | reverse complement strand
CGCTGAGATCGTCGCTCCAGCCGGGCAGCTCCTCGTAAACCGGCTTGACCTTTTCGAGCATCCGATGGTTCGGCGGAATTTCCGCGAAGCGTTTGCCGCGCAGTTCGTAGCCGACGCAGATTTTGAGCGGATCGAGCGGACCACCGGCGTGCCGCTCGCGATGGTCGGCGTGGGCGCCGCCCGCGAAGCGACGATCGTGCTGCGCAACCCGTTCGCGGATTGACCGCGGCTTACGCCGCGCAGACGGCGGCGAGGCTCGAGAGCGCGACGCCGCGGCGGCCCTGCCGGATATCGTTGCGGTCGAAGCCGTTGGTGCAGTAGCCGAGCGAAATTCCGGTCGCCGGATCGGCCCATCCGATCTGCCCGCCGGCGCCGCCGTGCCCAAACGCGTGCGGCGAGTTGGTCTTGCCGAAACCGCGATAGTTGGCGAAGCCGTCGTCGCCCGCGGCCACCACGCCCAGCGCGCGATTGCATTTGTATTTGAAAATCGGATCGAAGTAGCCGCCGGAGCGGACGCGCAGCGCCGCTTTGAGCGTTTCCGGCTTCCATACCGTGCGCCCGCCGTCAACGGCGGGATTGCGCAGGAGCGCCTGATAGAAGAGGGCGATTTCCGCCGCGGTCATGATTCCGCCGCCGCCCGGCACGCCCGATTCGCGCACCACCGGCGTATTGAAACCAAGGATGGCGGCCTCGGTGACTTCGGTTTCCGGCGGGACCGGCAACCCCATCTTCTTGAAGTCCTCGGGCGTCAGCGGCTCGCCGACCCAGACCAGATCGGCCACGCGCGCATGCTCGTCGCGCGGCAGTCCGACGCGCAAACCCGGCAGGCCCAGCGGCCCGGCGATCCGTTGCGCGACGAAATCGCGAAAATCCTGGCCCGTGCGCCGTTCGATGATCTCGCCGAGCACCCAGAAGCCGGAGGTCGGATGGTAGGTGAAACGTTCGCCGACGGGAAATTCGAGCCGCCACGACTTGAAACGCTCCAGCCGCTTTTCCCGGCTGTTCCATTGCGGTTGCGGATAGGGCGCGTTGGGAAAGCCGCCGGTATGCAGCAGTAGCTGCTCGACCGTGATCGCCTCTTTGCCGTTCGTGCCGAATTCCGGAACGATCGCGGCGGCGCGCTCCGACGGATCGAGTTTGCCCTCGCCGATCAAAATCCAGATCGCGGAGGAGATAATCGCTTTGGTGCAGGAAAAGATGCAGTAGCGGGTATCGTCGGTGGCGGGTTTTTCCGCGCCGCCCTGGACGGCGCGCCCGAAGGTTTTCATCGCGCCGATTTTGCCGTTGCGCGCGATCGCGATTTGGCACGACGGCAGCAGCCCTTGCGCCACTTCGCGTTCGGCCCGGCGGAGCAGTTCCGCCACTTTGGCGGCGTCGAGCCCGGCTTCGGAGGGATTATCGGCGATCTGATTGGCTGCCGGCATTACTGTTTCTCCTCTGGAGCGTCGGTTCACTGATAACACGAACGCCTTTCACGCGGACAGCGCCGCGGCCGCGTGACCGCGCGCGTCGCCCTGCGCCGAAATCCATCCGGCGCGCCCGTCGAGCGTATCGCGCCGCACGTCGCATACCGGCAGCGCACCGCGATCGAGTTCGGCCGCGACTTCGCGAAGTTGCAAGAAGCGCGCGCGGCGTTCCTTGAGCGCGCGCACGATTGCGACGAACGTGTCGAGCTCGCCCATCCCTTCGGTTTCAGCGTGAATCGTATGGACGTTCAGTTCGCCGCCGATAAAGCGATCGAGATAGTAACGCACGACCGCGTCGCGCTCCGTCAGGCCAGGCCCGCCGATAACCTCGTCCATGGTCGGCAGCGTGGTTGGAATTTCGGGCGTCGTGAAAATTTCGCCGCCGATCGCGCATCGGTAGGGAGCGCGTCCGCGCGTGTCGCTATGGTAATCGACGCCGATCGCGTCGAGCGCACGCAGCGCCGCGGCCGACGTGCGCCATCCGGGCGCGGCGAAGGCGCGCGCAGGTTCGCCGGTGACGGCGCGGAACGCCTCGAAGGCCTCCGCGAGTTCCGCGCGCACGCCGGTCTCGCCGATCGCGTCGAGCCGATCCTGCCAGCGCACATGATCGTGGCCATGCACGCCCAGCTCGAATCCCGCCTGCGCCAGCGCGCGAATTACTTGTGGATAGGCAAGCGCGATCGGACGCGCGGGCAATATCGTGCCCGACAGCACCGTGCGCCAGCCGTACATCGAAACCGCGCCCGTCCGGCGCATCTTGGCGATAAAGCCGGGATTTTTCAGCACGCGGACGATCGCGCGGCCGGAATTGTCCGGTCCCATCGCGACGAAAAAGGTCGCCGTGACGCCTTCGTCCGTCAGCGCCCGCATCAGCCGCGGCACGCCTTGGCCGAGTCCCTGATGGGTATCGACGTCAACCTTGAGCGCGACGCGCATTGCTGGTTCAGGCCTCGCGGCGCCGTTGCGCGCTACGCGCGCGCCTCGCGCCGGAACCATTCCATCGCGAGCGCCGTGCCCTCGCGCAGGGAGACCTTGGGATCGATTCCCAACAGCGTGCGCATCTTCGAGTTGTCTGGCACCCGCCGCGGAATATCCTCGTAGCTATTGCCGTAAACCGCTTCCTGGCTGACGAACCGGATTTTCGAAGTCGTGGGGCCGAACAGTTCGAGCATCAGCTTCGCGAACTCCAGCACCGAGGTCTCGACGTCCACGCCGATATTGATCGCCTGGCCGTCGGCCTCCGGATTGAGTCCGGCCGCGACCGTCGCCGCCACCGCGTCGGTGACGTAAGTGAAGCATCGCGTCTGCGCGCCGTCGCCAATCACCGTGAGATCGGCGCCGCGCAGCAACTGCCCCATGAAGATCGTGAACAGCCGGCCGACATCGACGCGATCGAGCCGCGGCCCATAGACATTGAAGAAACGGACCACCGTCACCGGCATCCCGAGCTTGTGATAGGCGAAGCAGAAATGTTCGCCGACGGCCTTCGAGGTCGAGTAGCACCAGCGATCGATCGTGGTCGCGCCGAGCACGCGATCGTCGTCCTCGCGCCACGGCACTTTCGGATTTCGGCCATAGACTTCCGAGGTTGAGCTGAACACCACTTTCTTGCCGTGCTTGTACGCCGCCTTGAGAATGTTTTGCGTTCCGTTCACGTTGACGTTCAGCGTCTCGTAGGGATCGGCGACGTAATGCTCGACGCCGACCACGGCGGCGAGATGGTAAATCAGGTCGCATTTCGCGGCGAGGCTGTCGAGCTGATCGACATTGAAAATCGAATCGTGCACGTAATGGAAACGCGGCTGGTCCAGCAGATGGCGCACCTTGGCGATCGCTCCGGTGTCGAGCACGAAGACTTCGTCGCCGCGCGCGATAAACGCATCCGACAGATGGGAGCCCAGAAAACCGGCGCCGCCTGTAATTAAAACCCGCATGATTCCTCCGCTTACTCCAACCGGATCGCGCGCGGATCGCCCGCGCCCGCGATAATCGAGCGCGCGCCGCCTTCCTCGCCGCCTTCGAATTGTACGCTTGAAACGATTACGCCGCCCGTCCCGGCGGCGACTTCGAGCGCGCCGTCCGCGCGCGCGCCGAGCACGCTTCCGGGCGTTCCGAGCACGCCGTCTTCATGCATGATCGCCGCGCGCCAGAGATAAAGTTTGCGCCCGCCGGCGAGGCAGAAAGCGCCGGGGTAGGGATGCGTCACGGCGCGGACGAGGTTGAACACGCGCCGCGCCGGCCAGCGCCAATCGATTCGTCCGTCCGCGGGCCGCCGCCGGCCGAAATAGCTTCCCTCGGCCAGATTTTGCGGCCGTCGCGGCGCCCGTCCGGCGACGATCAGCGGATGGAACTCGCGAATCAGCGCGGCTCCCGCCGGCACAATCTTGCGATAGAGCGTAAGCGCGGTATCGTCGTCGGTAATCGGAACCGGATGCTGCGCGACGATATCGCCGGCGTCGGCGCGGGCGACCATATGATGGAGCGTGACGCCCGCTTCGTGTTCGCCGTTCGCCAGCATCCAGTTGATCGGCGCGCGACCGCGATATTTCGGCAGCATCGAGCCGTGCAGATTGTAGGCGCCCAGCGGCGCGATCCGCAGGGCCGCCTCGTCGATCAGATTGCGATAGTAAAACGAATAAATCACCGCCGGCGCCCATGCGCGAATCCGCGCGATCTCGGCGGCGTCGATTCGTTCCGGCGTGCGCGTCGGGATTTGCCGCGCGCGCGCCAGCTCCGCGCACGATCGCCACCAGATTTCCTCTCCGGGCGCGTCGCGATGGGTGTAGAGGGCGGCGATTGGAGCGCCCATCGCAAGCAATTCCGTCATGCCCGCATAGCCCATTTCGTGATATGCGAAAATGACGCAGCGCGACTGGCGCACCGCCGCCGCGTCGAGCGAGGCTTCCGTCAGAGTCATCCGGGCGGGCGCGGCGTGGCGTGCTCGTCGCCATCCCCACGATGGACCGCGCGCACGATATAGGTCGGCCGGCGCCGCACTTCGATATAAATCCGGCCGACGTATTCGCCGATCAGGCCGAGCGCCAGGAAAACCAGCCCGATGAAAAAGAACAGCACGGCGAACAACGTCCACAGGGCGCCTTCCTGCTGCGCGCCATAAATCAGCCGATGGGCCATCAGGAGCATCGCGAAAATCGCGTCGAGCAGGAAGATGCCGATGCCGGTCAGGCTGAGCGCGCGCATCGGCAGCATCGAAAAGCCCGTAATCAGGTTGAGACTCAGATGGGCGAGGCTGAAGAGGTTGTATTTCGACTCGCCCGCGGCGCGTTCCGCGTGCTCGACCGGAATTTCAGTGACGCGCTTGGCGAAAGTGTTGGCCAGCGCCGGCACGAACGCGGCCTTTTCGTCGCACTCGACCACGGTATCGATGATATGACGCCGGTAGGCCCGCAGCATGCATCCGTAATCATGCATCGGCACGCCGACGATCGCCGAAGTCACGCGGTTGTGCAGGCGCGACGCGAGCCGCCGGTAAGTCCGATCCTGCCGCTCCTCGCGCCATCCGCCGACGACGTCGTTGCCCGCGTCGATCGCCGCGACCAGCTTGGGAATTTCCTCGGGCGGATTCTGCAGGTCGGCGTCGAGCGTCACGACGATGTCGCCCGAGCAATTGCGAAAGCCCGCAAGCAATGCGGAATGCTGGCCGAAGTTGCGCGCCAGCTCAACCACCTTGACGCGCGGGTCGTCCGCCGCGAAGCCGCGCAAAATCTCCAGCGAATCATCCGCCGATCCGTCATCGACGAACACCGCCTCGCAGGCGCGGCCGAGTCCGGTCATCACCGGTTCCAACCGCGACCACAGAGCGCGCAGATTGGCCGATTCGTTATAAACCGGCATGACGATGGAAATCGCCGGGCTGGGGTTCGCCGCGACGCCGCTCAGGCGTGAAATTTTTCCTGCTACGCTCAATTAAGCCTTCGCCGAACCGGGCGAATCATCCATCTTGGCGCGCCCGGCGACGGTGCACAACCGTGGCGGCGCCCGCGTGCATATTCTGACAGACGGTGGGCGTCATCTAAAGATTGCTCCCAACTGGCGGCGCTACCCGATTGACGGCGGGCGCACACGCTTGGACACTTGATTGTTTGTGAGCCGAAAGAGCCGCGCCTGCCTCGTTGGCGGAGCCTTGGTCGCCGCCGCAATTATCTTCTTCGCCGGACTCGGACGGCCGCCGCTGTTCGAACCCGACGAAGGCCGCTATGCCGAAGTCGCGCGCGAGATGCTGCTGCGGAGCGATTTCGTTACGCCCCGCAACGATTTCGTGCGTTACTTCGAAAAGCCGCCGCTGGTCTATTGGGTCACCGCCGCCGCGCTCCGAATTTTCGGCCACAATGAATTCGCGGCGCGGTTTCAGGCGGCGTTTTTCAGCGCTGGCGAAGTCGCCATCACCGCCGATCTTGGCGCCACGATGTTCGGATTGTCGGCCGGTGTGCTTGGCGCCCTCGCGCTGGCTCTGAGTCCACTATTCTACGCTTTCGCGCGCTTCGCCACGCCCGATCCAGCATTGGCTTTCTTTATGACCGCCGCGATTGCCGCCTTTTGGTACGCCGCGCGCGCGCCGGGCTTCGCCACGCGCCGCTCGCGCTATCTGATGCTGGCGGCGGCGGCGCTGCTCGCGCTCGGCACGCTCGCCAAAGGACCGGTCGCGCTCGTGCTTGTCGGCGCGATCGCCCTGGTCTGGCTGATCGAGGAGGGGCGGTCGCGCGACGCGCTCAGGCTGCCGTGGTTCGGATGCGTCGCCGTATATCTGGCGATCGCGGCTCCCTGGTTTGTTTTGGCGGCGTATCGCAATCCTGGTTTCCTCGAATTCTTCTTTGTTCACGAGCATCTGCATCGCTACCTTGCCAACAACGAGCATCGATGGGGGCCGTGGTTTTTCGTTCCGATCGTAATTGGCGGCGCGTGGCCGTGGGTCTTCTTCGCCCCGAGCGGCGTGGCTGGGCTGCGCGCGGTGACCGAACGCGCGGATTCGCCGGCCGACGCGGTTCAAAGCCGTTCGGCGTTCATCTATCTGGCGCTTTGGTTTGCGATAATTTTCATTTTCTTTTCGATACCGGGCTCTAAACTCGGCGAATATATCCTGCCCGCGATTCCGCCGCTGGCGATCCTCTGCGGCGTCGGCCTCGAACGCACGGCGCGGATGCCGTACCTGCGAAAGATTCGTATTTTGACCGCATTTACCGCGATTAACGCCGCGCTCGCGATCGCCGTCGCGGTCGCCGCGTTCGTCATTCGCGCACGCCTGGTCGCGGCGCTCGGTGACGACGCGATGGTCGCCGGGAGCGCGCTTGCGGTTGGCGCGCTGGGCGCGCTCGCAATGGCGTGGCGGACCCGCGGTCGCGATGCCGTATGGGCGATTGCGGCGCCGATCGCGATTGGCGCAATCATTGTGCTGGGCGCGATGGCCAAAGCGCGCGAAGATGCCGAACCCTTCACTTCGTACCGTCGGCTTGCGCGCGCAATTTCGCCATACCTTGGCGACGGATGCGTGTTGGCATCGTATCGTCATCAAATACAGGCGCTGCCATTTTATCTCGGCGTTCGCGAGGTTCTCGTCGGTTACCGGGGGGAGCTTGCGCCGTTCGGCGATAGTCCCGCCGCGGCGGCAACGTTTATCGCCACCGACTGGCGGCTGGCCGCCGCATGGTCGGCGCGCTCATGCGTGGTGGTGATTGCCGATCGCAAGGACGTGCCGCATCTGCGCATGCTGCTCAAGCCGGCGCCTTCGATAATTGGTTGCGAGGGTCAGAAAATGGCCCTATTCAATCGTCCGGCGCGATGGTTTGCGGCGCCGCCGCCAGCCTGCGGCGCCGAGTTTGGCGGGGTGGGAGGCGTCAAGCCGTCGAAATGACCGTTCGCGTTCGCCGCTGAATCTATGGATTTCCGTTTGCTGTTGCTGGAAACTGAGCCTAGAGTCGGCATATCGTAACAGCAACCACGAGAGGCGCGCAGAGCATCCGGTGAGCGACAAAGACGCACAAGTGGCGGATGAGTCTCAATCTCCGATTAAACCTACGTCCAGCCCAGACACTCCTGGTGATGGAACCGCGTCGCCGCCGGCATCGGCGCCGCCGCGCGGAGACGCCGATGCCGGCAAATCCGGCGCACTGGCAAATCGAGCGGCGGCGCGCGAGGACGATCGGACGCTTGGCGTTGACTTGGCGGCGGCGCGCGAGCGGCGCGGCTGTTCCCGCGACGACGTTGCGCGCGATACGCATATCCCGGCCCATTATGTTCGCATGATCGAAAGCGACGACTATTCGAAAATCGCCGATCAACTCTACATGCTGCCGTTCGTGCGGCGTTATGCGGCCTATCTGGAGATGGATCAGGACGAAGTTGCGATGCGGTTCGTGCGCGAGGTGCAGCGCGCTGACAACCATCCCGCGCCGCGTCTCGACCATCCGCTGGACGTTGTCGCGCGCAAGCGCTCCCGCCGTTCAGGCGTAATCGTGATTATCGCGGTCGTCGTGATTATCGCCGGTTTGTATTTTTACCTGTCGCCGCTGCATGGTCAGACCGCCGACGTTGCTAATCCAGGCGCGCCGGACCGTTCCGCGGTCGCGCCAGCGGGCGCCGATCATCAAATGCCGGCGCCGAATGGCATGCGGCCTTAACCGCCGGCGAATTCCAACACCGAATAGGCCTTGCCTGCCGTCTGTGGTCGCCATTTCGCGAAATGGATCGGTTTCGCGGGGAGGTTGACGATTTGCTGAATCGTTTCCCGACGCGCGTCCGCCACGGGAGCGGGGCGCCAATCCGGCCCCCGCGCTCGAATCCTATATCGAGGGCGACTGGGCCTACCCCGGTTCGGTAGACGGTGTTGGGCTGCGGTAATCAGCCTGTGCTGAATGACTCCTTTCGTAGTTGATCGGCGCGAGATAGTCGAGCGCCGAATGGCGGCGATGGGGGTTGTACCAGCCCT
>DAHZDR010000407.1 GCA_027403435.1 Deltaproteobacteria bacterium | reverse complement strand
CGCCCGGCCGGAGCGGGCGCCGCGGCGGCCGCGCCCAATGGCGATGCGGACGCCGGCGAACAGACCGCGGCGGCCGACGCCGAAACCGCGGAAGAAACCGAGGAGGCGACGGCGATTCCCGCTTCCGGTCCGCGGCCGGCGCCGATTCGCGCCGCCGCCTCCCGCCGGCGCCGCGCCACCGAGGCCAACGGCGACGTGCGCGCCGCGCGTTCCGCGCCCAGGACGATCGGACACGCGAGCGGCGCGGACCAGGAGCCGGCTGGACCGATCGCGGAGACGATCGCCGGAACCGTCGGCGATCCCGAGCCTGAATTCCATCCGGCGCTGAGCGCCGTCCGCTCCGCCGGCCCGACCGCGATTCCGGCGCCGCCCGCGCGCGATCTCACGATCGCCGCGCCGGTCGCCGCCGTGCCCGCGACCGCGGGCGACGCCGGCAAATTGCGCGCGTCGCCGCTGGCGCGCCGCGCCGCTGAAGAAGCCGGAATCGACCTGGCCCAAATTCGCGGCAGCGGCCCCGAAGGGCGCGTCACCAAGCGCGACATCGACAACTTCATCCGCGAACAGCAGCTCTTCAAATTCCGCCGCCTGATCGCCCCGCGTGAAGGAATGCCCGGCACGCGCGAGGAGCTGTCCCGGATGCGCAAGACCATCGCGCACCGGATGGCCCAGTCCAAGCGCGAGATACCGCACTTTTACGTCACCGTCGAAGTGGACATGGAGGAGTCGGTCAAGCTCAAGAGTTCGCTGGAGGCGACCGAGCTGTTCGAAGAGGACATCACCTACAACGACATCATCGTCAAAGCCACGGCGCTCGCGCTGACGCGCTACACGCGCATGAACGCGAGCTACGAGAACGACGGCATCGTCATCTATCCGCATATCAATATCGGGATGGCGGTCGCGGTCGAGGACGGCCTGATCGTGCCGGTGATCCACGAGTGCGAGCATCTGGCGCTGCCGGCGATCGCCCGCGCGGCCCATCGCCTGGTCAACAAGGCGGCGCATGGCGGCTTCACCCCGGAAGATCTCTCGGGCGCGACCTTCACCATCTCGAACATGGGGATGCTCAACGTCGAGCACTTCGCCGCGGTGATCGTTCCGCCCCAGGCCGGCATCCTCGCCATCAGCGCGATCAAGGATCGCCCGGTCGTGCGCAACGGCCAGCTGGCGATCGGCAAGACCATGATGCTGACGGTCGCCTGCGACCATCGCATTATCGACGGCGTCGTCGGCGCGCGCTTTCTCAACGAGATCAAGCGTTTCCTCGAAAACCCCGCGAGCCTGCTGGTCTGAATCATCACGGCGCGCGCGGGCGCGGCCGCGCGCGCGCCCTCAATGGAGTGCGGTTTGGCTAACTCGAAATACGATCTGGTCGTGATTGGCTCCGGTCCCGGCGGCTACACCGCCGCGATTCGCGCGAGCCAGCTCAAGCTGCGCGCCGCGGTGATCGAACGCGATCTGCCCGGCGGCGTCTGCCTGAATTGGGGATGCATCCCGTCGAAGGCGCTGCTCAATTCGGCGGAAACGATGGAAGCGATTCGCGGCGCCGGAGCCGAACACGGAATCGCGACCGGCGACATCACCTTCGATTTCAAACGCGTGATCGCGCGCAGCCGCGCCGCCGCCGACAAACTTTCCAAAGGCGTGCGCTTCCTGCTGCGCAAAAACAAGGTCGATTACATCGAAGCCAACGGCTCGATCGCCGGTCCCAACACCGTCGCGCTCACGCCGGTCGCCGGCAAGGCCGCGCCGCCCGCCGCGGCGCTCACGGCCGAGCGCATCCTGATCGCGACCGGCTCGGGCGAGCGGCTGCTGCCCGGAATGACGGTCGGCGACGGCGTCATGACCAGCCGCGAAGCGCTCGCCTACGACCGCCTGCCCGCCTCGATCGTGATTATCGGCGCGGGCGCGATCGGCGCCGAATTCGGCTATTTCTACCAGGCCTTCGGAGCCAAGGTGACGATCGTCGAGCTGGAAAAGCAGATGCTGCCCGGCTTCGACGCGGAAATCGCCGAGGAGCTGCGCAAGAGCTTCGTCAAGCGCGGCGTCGCGGTGCTGCTCGGCCACGGCTACAAGTCGCTCGCGCGCAACGGCGCCGGATGGCGGATCGGGCTTGACGCCGATGGCGCGGCGAAAACGCTCGACGCCGAGGCGGTGCTGGTCGCCGTCGGGCGCGGTCCGCTCAGCCGCGAGCTCGGCCTCGACCGCGTGGGCGTCGAAGCCGACCGCGCCGGCTATCTCAAAATCGACGACTCGTTCCGCACCACCTGCCCGACGATTTACGCGATCGGCGACGTTGCGCGACCGCCCTTGCTGGCGCATAAGGCGTCGGCCGAGGGCATCGCCGCCGTCGAAATCATGGCGGGCGCGCGCGCACCCGGCTTCGATCTGCTCAATATCCCCGGATGCATCTACTGCGAGCCGGAGGTCGCTTGCGTCGGACTCAGCGAGGCGCAGGCACGCGCGCGCGCAATCGAGGTCAAGGTCGGCAAATTCCCGTTTCGCGCCAACGGCAAGGCGGTCGCCGTCAATCAGACCGAGGGCTTCGTCAAAATTGTCGCGGGCAAACAATACAGCGAAGTGCTTGGATGCCAAATTATCGGCCATCACGCGACCGACCTGATTTCGGAAGTCGTGCTCGGCCGTTCGCTCGAAACCACCACCGCCGAACTCGGCCGCGCCGTCCATCCGCATCCGACGCTTTCCGAATCGATCATGGAGGCGGCGCTCGCCGCGGAGGGTGAAGCGATCAACTTCTGAAGCGATGGACGATTCGAGAATCCTGGGCGTCGCGCGGCTCGGCGCGGTCGATTACGCCGCCGCGCTCGAGTTGCAACAGGCGATCGTGGCGGCGCGGATGCGCGGCGCGATCGGCGACCTGCTGCTCCTGCTCGAGCATCCGCGCGTCTTCACCCTCGGCCGCGGCGCCGACGAGCGCTTCCTGACGCGGCGGCTGGCGGGCGTGCCGATCCATCGCGTGTCGCGCGGCGGGCAGGTCACCTATCACGGGCCTGGCCAGCTCGTCGGCTATCCGATAATCAGACTCGACGGCGCCGAACGCGACGTGACGCGCTATCTGCGCAAACTCGAAGCGGTCATTATCGCCGCGCTCGCCCGGCTCGAAATCGCGGCGGGCCGGCGCGCGGGCCTGACCGGCGTATGGGCCGGCGCGCGCAAGATCGCCTCGATCGGCGTCGGCATCCGCCGCTGGACGACGCTGCACGGCTTCGCGCTCAACGTCGCGACCGACCTCGCCTACTTCGACGCGATCGTTCCCTGCGGAATCGCGGGTTGCCAGATGACTTCGGTCGCGCGCGAAGGGCGCCCGGAGGTTTCGGTCGATCGCATGGCGGAATTGATCGCGCCAGCCTTCGCCGATCAATTCGGCTACGCGGCGCTCCAGCCGATCTCCGCAGATCGCCTGTGGGCCCTGCTTGAATCAGCCGCCCACGGCTGCGAAGCTCGAAGCGGCTCGGAAGTGAACGACGATGGCTGAACCGGCGCAACGAAAACATCCCGACTGGATCAAGGTGCGCGCGCCCGCGTCGCCGGAGTACTTTCGCACCCGCGCGCTGCTCGCCGAGCTCAAGCTCCACACGGTATGCCAGGAGGCGTGCTGCCCGAATATCGGCGAATGCTTCTCGCATCGCACGGCCACTTTCATGCTGATGGGCGACGTGTGCACGCGCAATTGTCCGTATTGCGCGGTCGCGCACGGCAAGGTCCGGCCGCTCGATCCCGACGAGCCGCGGCGGATCGCCGACGCGGTGGCGCGGCTCGGCCTCGATCACGTCGTCGTCACTTCGGTTGACCGCGACGATTTGCCCGACGGCGGCGCCGCGCACTTCGCCGCCACCGCGGCGGCGATCAAGGCGATGCGGCCGGCGGCGCGCGTCGAAGTTCTCGTGCCCGACTTCAAAGGCGACCATCCGAGCGTCGCAACCGTCGCGCGCGCGCCCGTCGATGTTTACAACCACAATGTCGAGACCGTGCCGAGCCTGTACCGGCGATGCCGTCCCGGCGGCCATTACGAACTATCGCTCGACGTGCTCGCCCATGCGAAAAATTCGGCGCGCGAGCATGGCCGCGCAATCCTGACCAAGACCGGCCTGATGCTCGGCCTGGGCGAGGAACGCGACGAACTGATCCGGGTATTCGGCGATTTGCGCGCCGTCGAGTGCGACATCCTGACGCTCGGACAGTATCTGCGCCCCTCAAGCGACCATCTGCCGGTGGTCCGTTACGTCACGCCCGGCGAATTCGCGGAACTGCGCGCCGCCGCGCTGGCGATGGGCTTTCGGCACGTCGAGTCCGGCCCGCTGGTGCGCAGCTCCTACCACGC
This sequence comes from Deltaproteobacteria bacterium, assembly GCA_027403435.1. Lineage (GTDB taxonomy): Bacteria > Desulfobacterota > Binatia > Binatales > Binataceae > JADMIL01. The sequence continues at coordinate 1,337 of DAHZDR010000407.1, read as the reverse complement.
CTGGGAACACGTCAACTGACGCGCTCGGCGCGCCGCGGCACATCGCCGCGAGGAGGAGTGGCAATCGCGGCGAACCGTCGCGCGGTTCCTCCGCGCGCCAAACGGCCGCGATGGCCGCATGGCGTCGCCATTAGCCGCCCGCAATTAAACTTCGCGCAACCGCTGCCGGCGCCATGAAAAAAGCCGCGGACCGATTCCGGCCCGCGGCTTTCATAGACTTCGCTTAGCCCGAAGTTTCCGGGACTATTCCGTAACTTCCTTGAGCGACGCGGCGCGTTTCTGCATGTAGCCGTCCTGCACCGCTCCGTAGAGGTCGATCGCATAGCGATCCACGTCCTCGAACAGGGTTAGATGGAGCGAGCGGTAGTTGATCGCCGGCAGAACGTAATCGCCGGTTCCCGCCGGCAGCCAGATGTACCACGGCACGAAATACGACAACGGAAACATCGCGCCGTCCGCGAAAAGACCCGCCGTGTCACGCATGGTTGACGGACCGAAGAACGGCCACACCACGTATGGTCCCGCGGGCACGCCGTAATAGGCAAGCGTCAGGCCGAAATCGTCGTTATGCTTCTTCAGGCCGAACCAGTCATCGGCCACGTCGAAAAAGCCGCCAACCCCAAGCGTCGTGTTGATCCCGAAACGGGCCAACTCTCCGCCCGCGTTCGCCACATGCAGCTGCAGCATGTTGTTGACCATCCGCGGGATGAAATTGACGTTGGAAAAGAAGTTTCCCACGCTCACGCGCACCGGCCGCGGCGCCACGTCGGCGTAGCCGCTCGCCACCGGATGCATGATGTACTTATCGAGCTTCAGGTTGAACCAGAACATTTTTTCGTTGAATGGCGCGAGCGGATCGCCGTACGGCTGCGCATATTCGCCCGGCGGTCCGGGCGGAGGGGGCGATTGATCGGCGCTGAACGCCGGAGCGGCCGCCATCGCCAGCGCAAGCGCCGCCGCCAAGATAGTGATTTTCTTCAAAACCAGGCCTCCACTTCGCATCGTCGCCGGAATAACTCAAAGTTTGACAATTATCCACTATCCACGCTTTTCAGGAGCGAGGGAAGGTCCAAGGCCGCCGTCGGCAGTCCTCAGATGCCACAGATGCCACGCGCCCGGCGCAATTTCCGCTAATTCGATCCGCCCAGCAGCGACGCCAATTCCCGCTGCTTCGAGCTCAGATCGGCCATCAGCCGGTCAAAGCCCCGGTCATTGATGACGCGATTAAACTGGTTGCGATAGTTCGCGATAATGCTGATCGCGTCAACCGTCACGTCGTAGATTTTCCAGTCGCCGTTTTGCCGCATCATCAGGTAGTTCACGGCGATCGGCGTTTT
>DAHZDR010000395.1 GCA_027403435.1 Deltaproteobacteria bacterium | reverse complement strand
GATGGTCTCCAATCTGCGCAAGGAGCGCGCCGCGATCGAGCTGGGCGCGGTCGCGCTCGAAGGTCATACCCGCGCCTTTCTCAAGGTGCAGGAAGGATGCGATCAGTTCTGCACATTCTGTATCGTGCCGTTTTCGCGCGGCCTCTCCCGCAGCGTCGAGCCGCGGCGGATTATCGAGGCGATCGACGGACTGCACGAGCGCGGCTTTCGCGAAGTGATCCTGACCGGGGTGCATCTGGGCGGCTACGGCCGCGATTTGGACCCGCCGATGGCGCTCGAAGAATTGCTGGAAATGATCGCCGAACGCTCGCCGATCGGGCGAATCCGGTTGAGTTCGATCGATCCCGAAGAGCTCAGCGACCGCGCCATCGCGATCGTCGCGGCCAGCGACAAGTTCTGTCCGCATTTCCATTTGCCGCTTCAGGCGGGCGCCGACGAAGTGCTGGCGCGGATGCGCCGGCGGTACGACGTCAGCGGTTATCGTGAACGGATCGAACGAATCGTGGCGGCGATGCCCGACGCGGGGATCGGCGCCGACGTGATGGTCGGTTTTCCCGGCGAGTCTTTGCGGAATTTCAACGATTGCTTGAGCTTTGTGGAGAGTCTGCCGCTGGCCTATCTGCATGTTTTTCCCTATTCGGTGCGCGCCGGAACGACGGCGGCGAAGTTTACCGATCGGGTCGCGTCCGGCGAAATCCGGCGGCGGGCGGCGGCGATGCGCGAGTTGGGCGAAGGCCGGCGGGCGGCATTCGCCGCGCGCGCGGCCGGGTCACGGCTTAAAGTATTACTTGAAGATCAGGTCGAGGGCCGGCTGCGTGGCTACAGCCGCAATTACGTGCGCGTCGTCGCCGCCGGCCCGGCCGCACTGGTCAATTCCGAAGTCGAGGTGGAGGGCACGTCTGTTGAGGGCGCGCAAGTGGTTGGCCGGATTGTTCCGGCGCCTGAAGTCGCCAGGATCTGAACGGCCCGCGGAGCGCGATCGCGGCGCCGCCGACCTCGAACGGACCCTCGGCCACGCATTCCGCCAGCCGGATTTGCTGGTGACCGCGCTGACCCATCCGAGCGCCGCGCCGCCGACCGAGCCCAATTATGAGCGGCTCGAATTTCTCGGCGACGCGGTGCTGGATCTGGCGATCGCGGACCTGCTGATGCGGCGGTTTCCGGAGGCGAAGGAGGGCGCGCTGTCCAAGGAGCGCGCGTCGATCGTCAACGGCCGCACCCTCGCGCTCAAGGCCAATGAAATCGAGCTCGGCGCGCGGCTCAGATTGGGCAAGGGCGAGGAAAAAAGCGGCGGACGCGACAAGACTTCGATTCTGGCCGCCGCGTTCGAGGCGGTGATCGGCGCGATTTATATCGACGGCGGGCTGGCGGCGGCGCAAGGCGTGGTCGAACGGCTGTTCGCCGGCGAGATCGGCGGACCGGCCGCCGAACGCGACTATAAAACCGAGTTGCAGGAGATCGCCTATCGCCAGTTCCGCACCCAGCCCGTGTACGAACTGGTGGCGACGCGCGGTCCCGACCATGCCAAGCGTTTCACCACCCGAATCCGCATTGCCGGCCGCGACCTCGGTCTCGGCGAGGGCGGCAGCAAGAAGCAAAGCGAGCAGGCGGCGGCGCGCGCCGCGATCGGCCAGTTGACCCAGGAGCGAGTTGGACACGGTTAACGATTATCGCACGGGCTTCGTCACGCTGGCGGGCCGGACCAACGTTGGCAAATCGACGCTGCTCAACCGCTTGGTCGGCCACAAGGTCGCCGCGGTCACGCCGCGGCCGCAAACCACGCGCCGGCGGATCGTCGGCATCCGCACCGACGAGCGGGCGCAGATCATTCTGATCGACACGCCCGGCTTGCATCAGCCGCGTGGCGAGATGAGCCGCCGGATGGTCGAGACGGCGCGCCGCTGCCTGGCCGAGGGCGAGGCGCTGGTCGCGGTGCTTGCGGCCAACGCCCCGCTGGGCGGCGAGGATCGCGCGTTGCTGGATAACGTCGCGGCGTTGGGCCGGCCCGTCGTGGCCGCGATCAACAAAATCGATTTGGTTGGGCGGGAGCGGCTGATGCCGCTGATAGCGGCGGTTCACGCGCTGATTCCGGCGGCGGAGATCGTGCCGGTGAGCGCGCTCAAGGACGATAATATCGGCGAACTCGCGCGGGTCGTCGCCGCGATGCTGCCGGTGGGTCCGCCGCTGATGCCGGGCGACGAATACACCGATCAGACCGAACGGATGCTTGCGGAAGAGCTGGTGCGCGAAAAGATTTTCCTCGCGATGCGCGAAGAGATTCCGTTTTCGACCGCGGCGCGGGTCGAGGAGTTCATCGATGAACCAGAGCGCAATCTGACGAAAATCCACGCCTTAATCATCGTCGAACGGGAGTCGCATAAAGGGATGGTGATTGGCGCCGCCGGACGCCAGCTCAAGGCGATCGGCACGGCGGCGCGGCTGGAGTTGGAGGACATGCTCGGCCGCCGGGTCTTTCTCGAACTTCATGTAAAAGTTGAGAAAAACTGGACCTCCGATCCACGCAAACTCAAGGAACTGGGGCTCTGAATATGGCGCGTGCGAGCAAAACAACCGCCGCCGAAGCCTCGCGGATCGTCGCACAGGCCGCCGCGGGCCTGCCGGTGGTGGCGCTCGTCGGCCGCGTCAACGTTGGCAAATCCACTCTGTTCAACCGGATCGTCGGGCGCGGCCGCGCGATCGTCAGCCCGATCGCCGGCACCACGCGCGATCTCAATCTCGGCCGCGCGACCCATAACGACCGCGAATTCGTCGTTGTCGATAGCGGCGGTCTGGAACTTTACGCGGCGCGGCCCGTAACCGAACGCGCGGTCGCCGAGGCGCTGCGCGCGGTGGCGGCGGCCGACGTGGTGGTGTTTGTGATTGACGGCCGGGGCGGGGTGATTAGCGCCGACGCGGAGGCGCTCGCGCTGGTGCGCGAAACCGGCCGGCCAACGCTGGTCGCGGTCAACAAAATCGATAATCACGGACAGGAGGGCGCCGCGGCCGAAGCCTATGCGCTGGGCGCCGCCGAGGTGGTCGCCGTCTCCGCCGCGCACGGGCTGGGCGTGGAGCAACTGCTCGACGCGATCGTGGCGCGGCTGCCCGCGCATGCCGCGGCGCCGCAGACCCGTCCGGATTTGCGGGTCGCGCTGATCGGGCGGCCCAACGTCGGCAAGTCGTCGCTGCTCAATCGGCTGGCCGGTTTCGATCGCTCGATCGTGGACGATCGCCCGGGCACCACGCGCGATCCGGTGGACCTGCGGCTGAACGCGGGCGGGCGCGACCTCCTGCTGATGGATACCGCCGGAATTCGCCGGCCGACGCGGATCGAGGGCGGTCTCGAACAGTTTTCGGCCGGCCGCGCAATCGAAACGATTCGCCGCGCCGAGGTGCTGATCCTGGTCATCGACGCCGCCGAGGGCGTTACCGATCAGGACGCGCGGCTGGCGCGGGTGGTCGAGAACCACGACCGCGCAATGGTGATCGTGTGCAACAAATGGGACGTTGCGGCGCGCGCCGGCAAGCGCGCCCCGGTCTTCGTGCGCGACGCCTATGATCGCCATCCGTTTCTGGAATACGCGCCGATGCTGTTTACGAGCGCGGTTACCGGGGATGGCGTCGAGCGGCTGATTCCGGCGACGGCGCGCGCCGGCGACGCGTGGCATGCGAGCTTTCAGACGGCCCATCTGAACCGGGTGCTGGCGGAAACGCTGGCCGCGACCGATCCGCCGCTGGTCGGCCGGCGGCGGCTGCGCCTGATGTACGTGACGCAGACCGGCAGCGCCCCGCCACGTTTCACTTTTTTCACCAATCTCGAACGCGATATTCCGGTTCATTACGTGCGCTTTCTCGAAAATCGTTTCCGCGCCGCGCTCGAACTCGAAAACGCCGGCACGCCGCTGCGTCTGGAATTCCGCCGCACGGGGCGCTCCTGGACCGAGTCGCGCGATCGCGCCGCCGGCGCCGCGGCGGCCGGTTCGCGGCCGCGGCCTTCGCGCGAGCGGTAACGATTGCGGATCGAATCTATCGAATCTGTTGATGGCGCTTCCGCCGGAGATTTCGCCGGTGGGCGCGCGTCGGCTATATTTATCGGGCAAGGCCAAGCCTCGTGATCCTGATTCTCGATTTCGGCAGTCAATACACTCAGCTAATCGCGCGCCGGGTGCGCGAAGCGCGCGCGTACAGCGAAATTCATCCGTACCATCTGCCGGTCGAAAAAATCCGCGCGCTCCAGCCGCGGGGAATTATCCTTTCCGGCGGACCGGCCAGCCTTTACGAAACCGGCGCGCCCGATATCGCGGACGAAGCGCTCGGCCTCGGCTGTCCGGTGCTGGGAATCTGCTACGGCATGTACGTGATCGCGCGGCATCTGGGCGCTCATAGCGCGGGCGCGGCGGCGCGCGAGTACGGACCGGCGACGCTTACGATCGACGAAAACGATCCGTTGTTCGCCGGACTCGAGGCGCGCGAACAGCGGGTCTGGATGTCGCATGGCGATCGCGTCGAGCGGATTCCGGCGGAGCTCTGCCCGATCGCGCATACCGACAATTCGCCTTACGCCGCCGTGCGTTCGCGCGACGGCCGGTTGCGCGGCATCCAGTTCCATCCGGAAGTCGCGCATACTCCCAACGGCGCGCAAATCCTGCGCAATTTCGTGCTCGGAATCTGCGGCGAGGCGGGCGACTGGACGATGGCCGGGTTCGTCGAGACCAAACTTGCCGAAATCCGCAACCGCGTCGGTCCGCGCGACCGGGTGCTGATGGCGCTGTCGGGCGGCGTCGATTCGTCGGTCGCGGCCGCGTTGATCCATCGCGCGATTGGCGATCGGCTGCGCTGCGTCTTTGTCGATACCGGCCTGCTGCGCGCTGGCGAGCGCGCGCGGATGGAGCGCACGTTCGCGGGCGAGCTGGGCATCCCGCTGCGCATCGCCGACGCCGCCGATCTTTTTCTGGAACGACTGGCCGGCGTGCTCGATCCGGAACAGAAGCGCCGCATCATCGGGCACGCCTTTATCGACGTGTTCGAGCGCGAGGCCGCCGCGATTGGCGGCGCGCGGTTTTTGGGGCAGGGCACGCTTTATCCGGACGTGATCGAGTCGGTCTCGTTCAAGGGTCCGTCGGCCACCATCAAGAGCCATCACAACGTCGGCGGGTTGCCGGAGCGGATGCGGCTGGAGCTGATCGAGCCGCTGCGCGAATTGTTCAAAGACGAGGTGCGCGCGGCCGGACGCGAACTCGGGCTGGGTTCCGACGCGGTCGATCGCGAGCCGTTTCCCGGTCCGGGCCTGGCGGTGCGAATCGTTGGCGAAGTGACGCGCGAGCGGCTGGAACTGTTGCGCCGGGCCGACGCGATCGTGATCGAGGAGATCGCCGCCGCCGGCCTGGGCCGGCGCCTGTGGCAGGCGTTCGGCGTGCTGTTGCCGCTGAAAACGGTCGGCGTGATGGGCGACGGACGCAGCTACGAAAGCGTGATTGCGCTTCGCGCGGTCGAATCGCAGGACGGCATGACCGCCGACTGGGCGCGCCTCGATCCGGATTTTCTGGCGCGTCTTTCCAGCCGTATCACCAACGAAACGCGCGGCGTCAACCGGGTCGTGTACGACATCACCTCGAAGCCGCCGGCAACTATCGAATGGGAATGAAATCGTGACCGTCCGCACCCGTTACGCGCCGAGTCCCACCGGCGCGCTGCATATCGGCAACGTTCGTTCGGGATTGTTCGCCTACCTGTTCGCGCGGCATAACGGCGGCGCGTTCGTTTTGCGCATCGACGACACCGATCGCGAACGATCCACCAGGGAATCGCTCGACGAAATTCTGGAGAGCCTCAAATGGCTCGGCGTCGATTGGGACGAGGGTCCGCCCGCCGCGCGGTACTTTCAGTCCAACCGTTTCGATCGTTATCGCGAAAGCGCGCTCAAGCTGCTGCGCGAGGGCAAGGCCTATCCGTGCCATTGCACGGTGGCGGAACTCGACGCGATGCGCAAGCAGGCCGAACGGGAGCATCGCAAGCCCGGCTACGACGGCCGCTGCCGCGATCGCACGCCGGCGGCGGAGCTGGCGAAAATCGACTTGCCCGACAAGCGCGCCGGCCGCGATTACACGATTCGTTTCCGTTCGCCGCGCGAGGGCATAACCGTCGTTGACGACCTGATCAAAGGCCGCGCGGTGTTCGAGAAC
>DAHZDR010000387.1 GCA_027403435.1 Deltaproteobacteria bacterium | reverse complement strand
CGCCCGGCGGCGGACGAAAGCCGGTTGGCGGTGGCTTGGCGCGTTGGTCCTGCTGACGGTCGCCGGATACCTCGCCGTGACGAGACTGATCGGGATGCGCTCGGCTCCCGCCGCGGCGTCGGCCGCCGCGCCGCGTCCGGCCACGCCGGTCACCGTCGCGCGGGCGGTGCGTGGAAACCTCAAGGTCTATTTGAACGCCTTGGGGTCGGTCAGCCCGTTTTACACGGTCACGCTCAAGACCCGCGTTGAAGGTCAACTCCTTAACGTTGACTTTAAGGAAGGCCAGAGCGTCCATGCCGGGCAATTGCTGGCACAGATCGACCCGCGGCCGTATCAAATTCAGATGCAACAGGCGGCCGGACAACTCGCCAAGGATGAGGCGGCGCTGACCGACGCGCGCATCACCCTGACGCGCGACGCAAGCCTCTACACCCATAATGTCATCTCACAGCAGGATTTGGATAATCAACGCGCGACGCTGGGCGAATACCAGGGCGCGGTGATGACCGACCGCGCGGCGATCGCCAATGCCCAACTTCAGCTTGCCTATTGCCGGATCACGGCGCCGATCACCGGCCGGATCGGGCTGCGGCTGGTCGATCCGGGCAATATGGTCTATCCCACCGACCCGCGGGGGCTGGCGGTAATCACGCAACTGCGGCCGATCGCGGTCCTGTTCAGCCTCCCGGAGGACAATCTGCCGGAAGTGGCGCGGGCGATGCGCGCCGGTCCGCTTGTGGCCGAGGCCTGGAACCGTTCGTTTACCGACCAGCTCGAAACCGGAACTTTGCTGACCACCAACAACCAGATCGATCAGAGCACCGGAACGATCCAGCTCAAGGCGGTGTTTGCGAATTCGGACAACATGCTGTTCCCCAACCAGTTCGTAAACGTCAAATTGCTGGTCAACACGCTGCGCGACGCGATTCTTGCGCCCGCCGCAGCGCTGCAAAAAAGCCCCAAGGGAACGTTCGTTTTCGTTGTCGATGCCGACCACGTCGTGGCCACGCGGCGGGTCGCGGTGGGCGCTTCGCAAGGCGGCTGGAGCGCGATCGAAGCGGGCCTCAAGCCGGGCGAAATGGTCGTGATCGAGGGCGTGGACAAGCTGCGCGCCGGCGCCAGAGTGCAAGCGCGAATCGCCGCGCACGCGCCGCCGGGCGGCCAGGGGCCGTACGACAAGGCGCCGTGAACCTCTCCCGCATCTTCATCCTGCGGCCGGTCGCGACCTCGCTGCTGATGATCGCGATGCTGCTGGCCGGCGCGATCGCCTATACTGAATTGCCGATCTCGGCGCTGCCCGAAATCGATTATCCGACGATTCAGGTCGTCACGTTTTATCCCGGCGCGAGTCCGCCAGTGATGGCCTCGGCGGTCACCGCGCCCCTCGAGCGGCAGTTCGGGCAGGTTCCCGGACTGAAGCAAATGACCTCGAACAGTTCCTTCGGCAGCTCGATTATCACGCTGCAATTCTCGCTTGCGCTCAATATCGACGTGGCCGAGCAGGAAGTGCAGGCGGCGATCAACGCCGCTTCGACCTATTTGCCGCCGGATCTGCCAAGTCCGCCAATCTACAGCAAGATCAATCCGGCCGACGCGCCGATCCTGACGCTCGCGCTGACTTCGCCGGACCTGCCGCTCGACCAGGTCGAAGACCTGGCCGACACGCGGCTCGCCGAAAAGATTTCGCAGGTTCGGGGCGTGGGTCTGGTCGATATCGGCGGCGGACAGAAGCCGGCGGTGCGGGTCGAGGCGAACCCGACCGCGCTCGGCGCCTACGGACTGAGTCTCGAATCGCTCAGAATGGCGATCGCCGCGGCCAACGTGGACGAGGCCAAAGGCAATTTCGACGGACCGCTCCAGGCGTACACGATCGGCGCGAACGATCAGTTGCTGACGGCGGCCGACTATCGGCCGCTGATCGTCGCCTGGCGCAACGGCGCGCCGATTCAGTTGTCGAGCGTCGCGCGGGTCGTCGATCAGCCCGAAAACCTTCAGCAGGCGGCGTGGATGAACGCCGCGCCGGCCGTGATTCTGAACGTGCGGCGCCAGCCCGGCGCCAATATCATCGCCGTCGTCGATCGCGTCAAGGCCCTGTTGCCGCGGCTGCGGAGCTCCCTGCCGCCGTCGGTGCGGCTGGCGGCGCTCACCGACCGCACGGCCACGATTCGCGCTTCCATCGCGGACATGCGCTTCGAGCTGATGCTGACCGTGGCGCTGGTCGTGATGGTGATTTTCGTCTTCTTGCGCAAGCTCGAAGCGACCGTGATTCCGGGCGTCGCGGCGCCGCTCTCCCTGATCGGCGCGTTCGGCGTGATGTACCTGCTGGGCTACAGCCTCGACAACCTCTCGCTGATGGCGCTGACCATCTCGACCGGCTTCGTCGTCGATGACGCGATCGTGATGATCGAGAACATCACGCGATTTATCGAGGCGGGACTGTCGCCGCTCGAAGCCGCGCTCAAAGGCTCGAAACAAATCGGCTTCACGATCGTTTCGCTCACGGTTTCATTGATCGCGGTGCTGATCCCCCTGTTATTCATGGGCGACGTGGTCGGGCGGCTGTTCCGCGAGTTCGCCGTGACGCTCGCGGCGACGATCCTGATTTCCGCGATGGTTTCGCTGACGCTGACTCCCATGATGTGCGCGCGGCTGCTCCGGCGGATCGAACCATCCGGGCAGGGCTGGTGGTATCGCTCGTCGGATCGCGCCTTTCAGGCGACGCTCGCGCTCTACGACCGAACGCTCAGATGGGTCCTGCGCCATCAGGCCGCCACGCTGCTGGTCGCGATCGGCACGCTTGCGCTCACGGTCGCGCTCTACGTCGTGGCGCCGAAAGGCTTTTTCCCGATCGAGGACACCGGCGTGATCCAGGGCGTTTCGCAGGCGCCGCAGACCATATCGTTCGGCGCCATGGAGCGGCGCCAGCGGGCATTGGCGCGCGTGATTTTGCGGGATCCGGCGGTCGCGAGCCTGTCGTCGTTCGTGGGCGTCGATGGAACCAATACCACGCTCAACAGCGGCCGGATGCTGATTAACCTCAAACCGCTGGCCAAGCGCCGCGCCGGAATCGAAACCGTGATCGCGCGGCTGCGGCGGGCGCTGGCCAGCGTGCCGGGCGTTACCCTGTACCTGCAACCGGTGCGGGATCTGACCGTCGCCGATCGGGTCAGCCGCGCGCAATATCAATATAGTCTCGAAGATCCCAATTCCGGCGAACTGACGCTTTGGACCAACCGGCTGGTGCGCAGGCTGAAGCAATTGCCCCAACTCAGTAATATCGCCACCGATCAGCAGAACGACGGCCTCGAGGCGCGCCTGACTATCGATCGGGCCACGGCGGCGCGCCTGGGAATCACGCCGCGGATGATCGACGACACGCTCTATGACGCCTTCGGACAGCGTCAGATTTCGACCATCTTCACCCAACTCAATCAATATCATGTTGTGCTTCAGGCCGCGCCGGGCTTCGAATCGAATCCCGCGGACCTGTCCGACATCTACCTGCCCACCGCGAGCGGCGGCGCGGCCCCGCTCAGCGCGTTCACCCATCTGGAGGAAACCGCCGCGCCCCTGGCGATCAACCACGAGGGCCAGTTCCCCGCGGTGACTATTTCATTCGACGTGGCGCCCGGCTACGCGCTCGGCGACGCCGTCAACGCGATCCGCAAGGCCGCGCGGGAGATCGGGATGCCCGCCAGTATCGCCGCCAGCTTCCAGGGTTCGGCGGCCGCGTTTCGCGCCGCGCTGGCCACCGAGCCGCTGCTGATTCTGGCCGCGCTGGTCACTGTGTATATCGTGCTCGGCGTCCTCTACGAAAGTTACATTCATCCGCTTACGATCCTCTCGACGCTGCCGTCGGCGGGCGTCGGCGCGATCCTCGCGCTCATGCTATGCGGCCTCGATCTCAACGTGATCGCGATTATCGGCATCATCCTGCTGATCGGCATCGTCAAGAAAAACGCCATCATGATGATCGATTTCGCGCTCGCGGCGCGGCGTGACGAGGGCAAGTCGCCCGAGGAAGCGATCTATCAAGCCTGCCTGTTGCGTTTCCGGCCGATCATGATGACCACGATGGCGGCGCTGTTCGGCGGACTGCCGCTGGCGCTGGGCACAGGGGTCGGCGCCGAACTGCGCCGGCCGCTGGGCGTCGCGATCGTGGGCGGTTTGCTGCTGAGCCAATTGCTGACGCTCTACACCACGCCCGTCGTATTTCTGGCGTTCGAGCGGCTGGCCGGCCGCGATCAACGCGCGCCCCGCGCCGAAACCAGCCATCCGGCGTCGATCCGCGCCGCATGAACCTGTCCGAAATATTCATCCGCAATTCGGTCGGCACGACGCTGCTGACGCTGGCGATCGCGCTGGCGGGCATCGCCGCCTTCCGCACGCTGCCGGTGGCGCCCCTGCCCGAAGTCGAGTTCCCCACGATTCAGGTGCAGGCGATGCTCCCCGGCGCGAGCCCCGAAACCATGGCCTCTTCGGTGGCGACGCCGCTCGAACGCCAGTTCGGACGAATCGCCGGCCTTGCCGAAGTGACTTCCACCAGCTATCTCGGCACGACCAATATCGTCCTGCAGTTCGACCTCAGCCGGAATATCGACGCCGCCGCGCGCGACGTGCAAGCCGCGATCAACGCCGCGCGCAGCAATCTGCCAGCCAATCTGCCGGGCAATCCAACCTACAAGAAGGTAAATCCGGCGGACGCGCCGATCCTGAT
>DAHZDR010000098.1 GCA_027403435.1 Deltaproteobacteria bacterium | reverse complement strand
CGGCGCCGACATTTCGGAGTTCCCGAGCCATCGCGCCAACGCCGAGCAGGCCCGCGCCTATCGCTCCGCCCCCTCCAACGCCAGCGGCGCCCTCACCCATTCGCCCAAGCCGGTCGTCGCGATGATCGCCGGAATCTGTATCGGCGGCGGCCTGCAAGTCGCCCTTTCATGCGATATCCGAATCGCGGCGCGCGGCACGCGGATGGGTATCCCGGCGGCGCGCCTCGGGCTTGCCTATCCGCTCGACGGCGTGCAGTCGCTGATGCAGGTCGCGGGTCCGGCCAACGCCCGCGACATCCTGATGTCGGCGCGGATTTTCGACTCCGAAGAAGGCTACGCGATGGGCCTGATCAACCGGCTGGTCGAAAAAGACGAACTGGAAGCGACCGTGCGCGATTACGCCACCCGGATGGCCGCGAACGCGCCGATGACGATGGCCGCCGCCAAAATGACGATTCGCGAGGGGCTGCGCGACGGCGCCGAGCGCGATAGCGCCGCGATCGCCGAGATGGTCGCGCGCTGCTTCAACAGCGAGGACTATCGCGAAGGCGTCAGGGCCTTCATGGAGAAACGGCCGCCGCGCTTCCAGGGCCGCTAGCCGGCGCGCGGACCTGATGCGGCGGACACCGCGTCAGGCTCTGGCAATGCGGCGGCTAGCGCGACGCGGAATCTTTCGCTCCCGGCGGCTGAACGGCCGCGGCCTGATCGTGCGAGGCTTTTGGCGTGATTCCGCGCGGCAGGTAAATGATCTGTCCGACGCTCAATTGATTGATGTCGGTCAACTGCGGGTTCGCCGCAATGAATTCACCGATTCCGTCCTTCGATCCTGAATAACGAATGGCGATTTTCTCCAACGTGTCGCCATACTTGACGGTAATTTGACTTCGCCGCTCCGGGGCCGCGGGCGCGCCGGCCGGTTTCCGGGCTTCGGCGCTTACGGCGGCGGAGGCGGCCGGAGGCATGCGCGTTGCCGCGGCTGTCGCCAGCCCGGCGGCGCCGCTTTTGGACGCCGCTGGCGACGCCACTCCGGGAGCGGGCGATGCCCCCGATTCGCCTGGATGAGACGTGAGAGAGGCGGCGGCTTTGGCTTCGCGCCGGATTCCGGACGCCTTGCGATGCCTGGCCGCCCGACTGTCCGGCCGAACCGCCGGTTCGTTCGCCTTGCCGGATGAGGCGGCACGGTGGAATAGCCAATCCGGCCAGACGCGCGGATAGACAAAGCCCAATAGCAGCAGCGACACGAGCGCGCCGCCCGCAATCAGCGCGGTCATCGTCAGATCCGGCATCCCGGATTTCCGCGTCGTGACGCCGACTGCGTCGTGATACTCGGCGGCGACTTTTTTCGCCGTCTTCAGGCTGACTTTTCTCTCCCCCGCGTAAAACGCGGCCAGCATCGCGTTATGGCAGAGCATATTGATTTTACGCGGTATTCCGTCGCCGCGCCGGAGCAGGCGATTCAAAGCGCGAGTCTCGAAGATTGCCGAGCATTTGCCGCCCTGAGCGCTCAACCTGCACTCGACGTACATAATCGCCTGCGCGTGGTCCAGTGGCTTAAGTACGCCGCGGGAGAAAATTCGCTGATTCAGTTGACGTAGTTCCGGCTTCTTCAACCGCTCGGCGAGTTCGGGTTGGCCCACCAAAATGAGCTGCAGGCGCCGGCCGTCGCGTTGGCCGCGATTCGACAGGAGCCGCAATTCCTCCAATACGTCATCGCTCAAAACCTGGGCCTCATCGACGACGACCGCAATCCGTTCCTTCTCGCCGTGAAGCTCCAGCAGATGGTCCAGCGCGCTGAGGTAATCCAGTTTCGTCGATCCGGCGGAGTAAAGATGCAACTGAGTCAGGATTACCCGCATGATTTCCGGGAACGAGAGCTTGGGGTCGTCGATGTGCGCGATCCGGACCCGCTTGTGATCGCGCTGCAGCAGGGAATATATGAGGGTGGTTTTGCCGGTGCCGGCTTCGCCGGTCAGCATGGTCAAGCCGCTCATTTCCCCCAACAGTCCCGCTTCGAGCGTGGCGAGGCCCTGAAGATGGTTCGAGCTAAAATAGACAGCGCCTTGAGGTGATGCGGGTTGGAAAGGGTGACCTTTCAGGCGAAAGTACTGATAGTACTCCATCTGCCCTCAATTTTTATATTCTTATGCAAAAAAGCGCAACGCGAACACATCAGTGGCGGACGAGCCGTGTAACCACCGTTGCGCGTCTTCGACCGGATGGGCCGGGCGATCCGCGGGAACCGAACCCGTCCCACACGCCGCTCACATCTTGTTATCATACGCTGGCATTCTAATGCTTTCTCACCAAATCCCCTAAAACAAGGCTGTACGTATCCAGTTTATCGGTTGCCGCGAACCGCCGCCAACGCCCGCGCCATCCCGATACCGGCGCGGCTTTTCGAGAGGAAGACGTCACGGCCTTCATGGAAAAACGTCCGCCGCGCTTGCCGGGCCATTAGCCGGCGAACGATCCGGCGTTCATTCCGTAACCAGTTGAAATTGCTCGATAAACGCCGACGACGGTGTTTCACGAAAGAAAACGCCGTCAGGACTGTTTATAATCGTTGGAAAGG
>DAHZDR010000383.1 GCA_027403435.1 Deltaproteobacteria bacterium | reverse complement strand
CCCGCTGCCGGAAAGCGCCGGCGGCTACGGCGATGCCCGCTCGGCGATCACCGGCGCGCTGATCGCGGAAGAGCTGGCGTTCGGCGATCTGGCGATTGCGCTCCACGCGCTGGCGCCGCGGCTGGTCGCCTATCCGGTGCTCGAATTCGGCACGGACGAACAGCGCGCGGCGACGCTCAAAAGTTACGGCACGGACAACTTCGTCTGCGCCTCGGCCGCGATCGTCGAGCCGCGCTTCGATTTCGACGCCTTCGCGATGGACACCATCGCTGCGCGCGATGGCGAATCATACGTCCTCAATGGCGCCAAATGCCTTGCGCCGCTCGCCGCCGAAGCCGACACGATCCTGATTTATGCGGCGGCTAAGCGCGACGCCGGACTCTCTGGCGTGGACGGGTTTCTCGTGCCGCGCGCGACCCCAGGCCTCGTCATTTCCGCGCGCGAGCGCAACATGGGCATCAAGGCGCTGGCCACTTATGAAGTAAAACTTGAGAATTGCCGGGTTGGCGGGCACGCGCGGCTCGGCGGATCGAACGGAAGCAACTTCGCGCGGCTCCTCGGCCAGCATCGCGTGGCCCTGTCCGCGATGGCGGTCGGCGTGGCCCGCGCCGCCTATGAATACGCCAAGGCTTACGCGCGCGAACGCAAGGCGTTCGGCGTGCCGATCGCGACCAAGCAGGCGATCGCGTTTATGCTCGCCGAGATGGCGATCGAGGTCGATGCGTCGCGGCTGATGGTATGGGAAGCGGCGTGGCGGCTCGATAAAGGCGAAGATGCCATCAAAGAAAGCTATCAGGCGCGCAATTACACCGCGCAGGCTGCCTTGACAGTGGCCGACAACGCCCTGCAGACGCTCGGCGGCCACGGCTATATCCGCGAGCATCCGGTGGAGATGTTCCTGCGCAACGCGCGCGGCTTTGCGGCGTTCGAAGGACTCGCGACGGTTTGAAAGGGAGACGGGCCGATGATCGATTTTGAATTCGAGCCGCAGGCGCTCAAGCAGACCCTGATGTACCATACGGTGGCCGAGCGGATGATGCGGCCGATTTCGCGCGAGTACGACGAACGCGAGCATGAGCATCCGTGGGACTTTTGGCGCACGATGTGGTCGGCGTCGCAAAACCTTGGTCCGGCGGCGTCCGGCGCCGAAAAGCCGTCCAAAGGCGCCGCGGGCGCGGCCAACGGCGCGCCGAAACTGCGCAACCTCTATACCTGTCTTTCGACCGAAGAATTGTGCTGGGGCGACGCCGGCCTGTTCCTTTCGATTCCGAATCCCGGCCTGGGCGGCGCCGCAGTGGCCGCCGCGGGCACGCCCGAACAAAAGGCGCGTTTCCTCAAGCGCTTCGGCGAGGGCGAGCCGAAATGGGGTGCGATGGCGATTACGGAGCCGGGATGCGGTTCCGACTCGGCCGCGGTCACCACCACGGCCACGCGCGACGGCGACCATTGGGTGATCAACGGCACGAAGATTTTCTGCACCGCCGGCCAGATGTCGGCGGAAAAGTCGGAAGGCTTTGTCGTCGTCTGGGCGACGGTCGATCGCGGCGCCGGCCGCGCCGGAATTAAGCCGTTCGTGGTCGATCACCATACGCCGGGCATGACCGTCGTGCGGGTCGAGAACAAACTCGGCATCCGCGCCTCCGACACCGCGATGATCGTCTTCGACAACTGCCGGGTGCCGGCGGACCATCTGCTGGGCAGCGCCGAAGTCAAGCCGACAGGCGGTTTCAAGGACGTGATGGCCACGTTTGACGCGACCCGTCCGATCGTCGCCGCGATGGCGATTGGCGTCGGGCGCGCGGCCCTGGATTTCGTCCGCGACTATCTGACCGAGCATCAAGTTCCGATCCGTTACGGCATTTCGCCGCGCCGGCTCACCGCTATCGAGCGCGATTTCATGGATATGGAAGCGCATCTGAAGGCCGCGCGTCTGCTGACCTGGCGGGCGGCGTGGATGCTCGATATGGGAATGCGCAACAGCCTTGAGGCCTCCATGGCCAAGGCCAAGGCGGGTAGGGCGGTCACGCTGATCACGCAGAAGGCGGTCGAGATTTTGGGACCGATCGGTTATTCGCGCAAAGTGCTGGTCGAAAAGTGGATGCGCGACGCGAAGATCAACGACATCTTCGAGGGCACGCAGCAGATCAACCTGATGATTATAGCGCGCCGTATCCTCGATTACAGTAGCAAGGAGCTGAATTGACGGCGCCGCGGAAGCTGGATCAATAGTGTGCTGGCCGTCCGCGCGCTGGCGTCAACCGCAGTTCGTGATCGACAAATAAAAAGGGAGCCGATAACCTCGGCGCCCGTTTGTATGCGGCCCGGCGCGGCTGGTCGCTCAAACCTCGCCGCACGCGCTCAATAGAACCATTTGTTTTTGTCCCAAGAGAAGATTTCCAGGGTATGGACCTGGTGAACCAGCTTGGGCGACGAGCGGCGAGCTTCCTCGACGGTTTTGCCCGCAAGATAATAGCTCAACTCGTCGTAGGTGATTTTCCCGATCGGAATGCCTTCGACCGACTCTTTGGTCTGACACGACTCGACGTGGCCATAACCGGTATATGTCGCGGTTTGGTAGCCTTGGGTAAGCCGCCATGTCAGGTGCTCGAGATTGTTGATTTCCCGCTCGTGGAGTAATCGCTGCCATTTTTGGCAGAACGGCGGAAACAGACTGGCGGCATGGTCGTAGCGGGCTTTTTCCGCCGGCGAATGAAAGGTGAAAGTCT
>DAHZDR010000381.1 GCA_027403435.1 Deltaproteobacteria bacterium | reverse complement strand
CGACGTCAAGCGCGCCGAGGCGACGCGCGAGGCGACCTACTTCGCCGAGAAGTCGCTGCACGACGAGCAGGTGCGCTTCCGGGTCGGGATGGCGACGACGCACGACCTGCTGCAGTATCAGAGCGAGTTGGTCACCGCGCAGGGCAATCAGGTGTCGGCCAATATCGATCTGGAGAACGCGCGGCTGGCGCTATGGTACGCCGAGGGCACGCTGCTGCGGAAGTTCAATATCGATTTCGAGGTGCAGAACCCGAACGAAACGCCGTGGTACGCGCGGTTCTGACGCGACGGACCGGACGCCGCGGCTGAATGACCGGCGCGCCGGGCGCGCGCCGCGTCAGCGATAGATGACTTCGACCGTGGCCAGGTATTCGGCCAGCCGCGCAATTTCGCGGCGCGCCCCGGCGGCGTCGCGGGCGCGCCCGGCGATCTCCATCGCGGCGCCGATTTCCGTCATCTCGTCGAAACCGTAGCTGCCGCCTTCGCCCTTGATTCGATGGGCGAGTGCGGCGACCGCGGCGAGATCGCCGCGCTCGATGGCCGCCTGCAGCAGGCGGGCGTCCGCGCGCTTATGTTCCAGAAAACTCGGCGCCAGATCGCTCAAGTCGGCGTCGATTTCCACCACTGTGCGTTTGGGTTCCGCCATGTTTTCTCCCGCTTCGCCCGCCGTTGCAGGGGCCGCGCCGGCCGCCAATCCCGCGCCGCCCGCGACCGCTTCGATCGCGGCGATCAGCGTGGCCTGCTTCACCGGCTTGGCGACATGCGCGTCGCATCCCGCCGCGCGGCTGCGCTGTACGGCTTCGTCCAGAGCCGCCGCGGTTAACGCGATAATCGGCGTCCGGGCGCGGCTGGTTTCGCGTTCCCAGGCGCGAATCGCCCGTGCGGCGGTGATTCCGTCCACCACCGGCATTTGAATATCCATCAGGATCAGATCGTAATCGACGCGCTTGACCGCCTGGATCGCGGCCGCGCCATTTTCCGCAATTTCGATTGTATAGGGCAGCTTTTTGAGATACGCCCCGACCAGCATCCGATTGTCCGCCGAATCGTCGGCCAGCAGGATTCTGAGCGGCCGCGGGACCACGCCCGCCGCCGGCGCGATCGGGTCGGCGCCGTCGTCAGTTTCGCGCGGCGCTTCGGCATAGCCCATGGCGCACGCGAGCGCTCGCGCCAGATCTTTGCGCTTGGGCGGCTTGACCACCCATGCGCAACGATCGGCCGGACCGTCGCCGGCCGCTTCGAGTTGGGCCAAATCGGCATGCAGCGAATCGCTCGATAGCGCCGCCACCAGCGCGGGCGCCTCGGCGCCGAGGGCGCGGATCGCGCGAATTATTCCGGGCAGTGGATTGGAATCGCGCGCGCGGCGACCGGCCGATCACCAACCCGGCAAAGGGGACGCCAGCGGCGCGCGCCCGCTCGACCGCCGCCAGCGCGTCGCCGGCGGCGACGGTCGCGACCTCCGCCGCTCCCGCGGCCGCGACGCTGGACGCAAGGGCCGCGCGCGCCCCCGGATGGTCGTCGGCGACCAGCCAGCGTCCACCAATTGGCGCGTCGGAGGCCGGCGGCGGAACCGTCTCCGGACGCTCGTCCGGAGGGCTTAATTCGAACGGAATCTCGCAGGTGAATTCGCTGCCGACGTTGGGCGCGCTCGTCACGGTAAGCGTTCCGTGCATCAGTTCGACCAGGCGTTTCACGATCGCCAGTCCAAGCCCGCTGCCGCCGAAGCGGCGGGCCGTGGACGAATCGGCCTGGGTGAAGCTGGCGAAAATCGCCTCGCGATGTTCGGGCGCGATCCCGATTCCGGTGTCCCTTACGCTGAAGCGCAAGCGCGTGCGCGAGCCGCCGCCCGTTTCAGCGTCCTCGCCGTCCGCGCGCGACACCGCGGCCTCGACCTCGCCGCGCTCCGTGAATTTAATCGCGTTGCCGATCAGGTTCGCCAGCACCTGGCGCAGCCGAAGCGAGTCGCCGAGCGCGGCCTTGGGCAAATCGGGCGCGATCCGGCCGATTAATTCGAGTCCTTTCTCATGCGCCCGGAGCGCCAGCAGTTCGAGCGCCTTTTCGACCGTCTCGCCGGGATCGAACGGCGCGCGTTCGAGGCTTAGCCGCCCGCTCTCGATTTTCGCCAAATCGAGAGTGTCGTTGATCAGGTCGAGCAGGGCGTTGCCGTTGTTGCGCATCGTTTCGAGATAGCGGCGCTGCTCCGCGTCGATCGCGGTTTCCCATAGCAGGTCGGCCATTCCCAGAATCGCGTTCATCGGCGTGCGGATTTCGTGCGACATGCTGGAAAGGAATTCGGATTTGGCGCTGGACGCGGCGAGCGCCGCCTCGCGCGCGGCAATCAATTCGCGTTCGGCGCGTTTGCGTTCGCTGATATCGTGCGCGATGGTGATGACGCGCAGCTCGCCGTTGATTTCCGCCACCACCGCCGACATCAGGTAGGGCGTGACGCGCCCGTCGCCGCGGCGCAGCAGGCCTTCGAAGTTCCGCACCTGGCCGTCGCGCAGGAGCCGCCGAACATAATCCCGCCATTGCTCAGGTTCGACCCAGATATCCATCTCCCGTGGCGTTTTGCCGATCACCTGTTCGAGACCGAGGCCGGTGATTTCAAGAAAGCTCTGATTCACGCGCAAAAGACGGCCGCTGCCGAAATCGGTGAGCGCAATCGCGTCGTAGTTCGTTTCGAACACTTTACGCAACGTGGCCTCGCTTTCCTGAAGCCGCGCTTGCGCCTGCTCGCGCTCGTGGATTTCCTCGCGCTGGCGCCATTCGCTGTCGCGGAGCGCGGCCACTTGGCGTGAAAGTTCTTCGCGTGCGGCCCGCAGTTCGTGTTCGGTGCGTTTGAGTTCAGT
>DAHZDR010000095.1 GCA_027403435.1 Deltaproteobacteria bacterium | reverse complement strand
ACGTCGCTGCCAATCGTCGCCTCGACCGCGGCAAGCGGCGCCGCGCCGTTTAATTGCGCGCCGGAGAAATCGAGGCAGCCGCCAATCCGGGCGCGAAAGAAATTCGCCGATCCGTAAACTCCGCCTTCCATCAGCACGTCGCCCGCGACCACGGCCTGTTCGGCCGCGATCGGCCCGACGCGGTCGCGGCCAAAGTCGAGACTGTGCAGATGCGCGAACGAAATATCGACGCCGTCCGCGATCGCGGAAGCCAGGATCGTCAGCGGCGCATGGACGCGTTGATAGGAAAGATCGAACCGTCCGACGATGCGCGCTCCCGCGATTCCGAGGCCGCTCGGATGGATCAGCGCGGACGCTTCGCGATCGGTCAGCAGCCATTGGATGATCGCGGCGCGGATCGTGCGATCGGGACCCCAGCTTGCGGCGTGCGCCGGATTGTTGGTCGGGTCGTTGGGATCGTCGCTGGGGCCGATCCAGCGCAATGCGCGCTCCGGCGCGGAGCGCGCCAGCTTGATTTCGGCCGCGCTCAACGGTCCGAAGCGTCGCCGCGCGCCGCGCTCGAGCCAATCGGCCGCGAGCATCGCGGGATCGCGCGCCGCGGCCGCCCGATCGTGAGCGGACGCCGCCGCGGCCGTCCGCGCCGTGGCGATCAACCCGATCGCCACGGCGCAGGCCACAATGATCGGCGCAAGCGCCGAGGCCAGCCGCCGGCGGCTTCCGCTTCGCGTTATCACGAGGCCATTATCCGCGCGCCGGCCGGCCGGGCGCGCTTAGCGAAAAGCCGGCGCGATCTCCTCGGCCACCAGCTTCATGTTTGCCTCGATATCCTCGTGGCGGCACGCCCAGCTCAGCATCACCGACCGCGCGCCGGCGTCCACGTATTCCTGAAGCCGCTTGCGGCAATCCTCGACGCCGCCCGAGAGCGTGTAGCGCGCCGCGATTTGCGAGAAATCCTGCGCGTAAGTGCCGCCGAGCGCCTTGGCCGCCTGTTGAATCGCGAAGTCGCGATCCTTGTAAACCGAGGCGAAGATAAAGATCC
Source organism: Deltaproteobacteria bacterium (assembly GCA_027403435.1). Classification (GTDB taxonomy): domain Bacteria; phylum Desulfobacterota; class Binatia; order Binatales; family Binataceae; genus JADMIL01. Next base: position 1,784 of record DAHZDR010000095.1, on the reverse strand, counting down.
CCGGCCGGAAATTACTCAGGTCGCGGCCGGCTTCCTTGCCGAACTGGCGGATTTTCTCGAGGCTCTCATGCAGCATCTCGGGCGTGTACATGTACGGCAGCCAGCCGTCGCCGTAAATCGCCGCGCGGCGCATCGCGGGCTCCTTGCGGCCCGCGACCCAGATCGGCGGATGCGGCTTTTGCACCGGCGACGGGCTGATCGTCACGCCCGAAAATTTCGCATAGCGCCCCTCGAAGGTTACGTTCTTTTCGGTCCACAACCGCTTGATCACTTCCAGCGCCTCGTTGGTGCGCGAGCCACGCTGCTTGACCGGCGTCCCGACCGCTTCGAACTCCTTGGGAAACTCGCCGCCGATGCCGATTCCCATGTGGTAGCGGCCGTTGGAGGCGACGTCGAGCACCGACGTGAGTTTCGCCACGACCATCGGCGTGTATAGCGGCAGCAGCAATACCGAACTCATCAATTTGATGCGGCTGGTCGCGCCGGCGGCGACGGCAAGCGAAATCAGGGAATTGGCGACCGGCCCATGAAACATCATGTGTTCGCCGCAATTCAGATAGTCGAAGCCCATCCGTTCCGCTTTCTGGGCGAATTCCGGAATGCCCTTGCTGGACGGGATAGCCACGCCAAACTCGATTGACGCCACGATTATTCCTCCGCTGTGCGAACCGCCGCGCCGGCGTAGCGGCCGGGCGTGCGGGTTCGTGGATACGCGCCCGCGTCGGTTGCGGCGGGCCGCGCGCCGACGCGATTGCACTTGCCGTTTAGCATATCCCTGGCGCAAGCTGTACTCGCTTTGGAAATCAGCCGCGCGAAATCCGGCGGAGGGGAGCCTTGCGATGGAAAAACAGTCGAGCCGGTTTGTCAGCAGTCAGGCGCCGCGGGCGGCGTCCGGATGGAGTCTGCGGGCGCTAACCGCGCCGAGCGTGCTGTTCGGCGCCAACGGGATGCGCGTCGGACCCGACGGCCGGCTCTACGTCGCGCAGGCCTTCGGCAGCCAGGTCAGCGCCGTCGATATCGCCACCGGGGCGGTCGCCACCATCAGCCCGATCGGCGGCGCGATTGTCGCGCCCGACGACCTGGTCTTCGACACGCATGGCACGCTCTACGCGACCGAGGTGATGAGCGCGCGGGTTTGCGCGCGCGCGCCCAATGGCGACGTGCGGATTATCGCCGACAACGTTCCCGCGGCCAACGGCATCACGGCGTGGCGCGACCGGCTGTTCATGGACGAATGCCGTCATGACGGCCGCCTGTTCGAACTGTTTCCCGACGGCCGCGCGCCGCGCCAGCTGGCCGAGAACCTGCCGCTGCCCAACGCGCTCGCGGTTGGCCCCGACGGCAACATTTACTTTCCCGCGATCGGCGCGAATGAAATCTGGCGGATTCCGGTCGAGGGCGGCCGTCCCGAGCGCTTCGCCGCCGGCCTTGCGGTGCCCACCGCGGTCAAGATTGACAGCCAGGGCTTTCTGCTTTCGACCCAGGGAGGCAGCGGCGAAATCCTCCGGATCGATTTGCGGAGCGGCGCCAAGCGCGTCGTCGCCAAAGTACGTCCCGGTCTCGATAATCTGGCGCTGACCGCCGACGATCGGCTGTTCGTTTCGCATTTCGTCGATGGCGGCGTGGCGGAAATCACCGCGGATGGCGGCGAACGCCTGCTGGTTCCCGCCGGATTCCTGGGCCCGATGGGGCTGGCGGTCGGCGCCGACGGCGTGCTCTATGCCGCCGACGGAATCAGCATGGCCGCCGTCGCCGCGGACGGCTCGGCGCGGCGGGTTGGGATG
>DAHZDR010000094.1 GCA_027403435.1 Deltaproteobacteria bacterium | reverse complement strand
AAGGCTATCAAGGCGCTGGAGGTCGAACGCGCACGCGAAGGCGCCGCGCTCAAGCGCGACTTTGAGGCGCGGCTTAAGGCGATCGCGCAGGCCACGCCGCGTATCGAACGACTGGCCGCCGCGTCGCGCGCCGCGATCCGGGCCGGCTTCGAAAGCCGCGTGCGCGAGTTGCTGGGCGAGCTGCCGGTGAACGAAAAACGGCTTTACGAAGAGGCCTCGTCCGCCGCGCAACATGGCGATATCAGCGAGGAAATCACCCGGCTCGGGGTGCATCTGACGGCGCTCAAGGCGGCGCTCGGACGCGGCGGGCCGATCGGCAAATCGATTGAATTCCTGCTCCAGGAGATCAATCGCGAAGTCAACACGATGGGGTCGAAGTCGCAGAACGCCGCGCTCTCACAAATCACGATCGAGATTAAGGGCGAAGTGGAAAAGATGCGCGAGCAAGTCCAGAACGTCGAATGACCACGACCGGATAAAACGGCATTTGCACGGATGGATATGGTTGGTTAGGTTATCTAATGGAGTTGGATCGACGTTTTCGTCGCGGCATTATTTTCATCCTCTCGGCTCCCTCCGGCGCCGGCAAGACGACGATCTCGCGCGCGGCGCTCCAGCGGATCGGCGGCCTCGAGCCGTCGATTTCGATTACCACGCGAACGCCGCGCGACGGCGAAGTTAACGGAGTCGATTATCGCTTCGTGAGCGACGACGAATTCAGACGAATCCGCGATGCGGGAGAACTGGCCGAATGGGCGCGGGTCTTCGACGCGCATTACGGCACGCCGCGGGCGCCGATCGAACGGGCGGTGGCGGAAGGCCGGGATATTCTGCTCGATATCGATATCCAGGGGGCGCGTCAGATCCGCCGCAACCATCCCAACGACACGGCGGCGATCTTCGTGTTGCCGCCCAGCTTCGGCGAACTCGAAGGGCGGCTGCGCCGGCGCGGCACCGAGGACGAAGCCGCGCTTCAGCGCCGGCTTCTGCGCGCGCGCGCCGAAGCGTCGGCCTGGAACGAATACGACTATCTGATAATCAACGCCGAGCTTGAGGATTCGATCGCGCAACTCGCCGCGGTGGTGGCCGCGGAACGGATGCGGACGGCGCGGCTCGGTCCGGAGTTCGAGCCATGGCGGAGCTAGCCGCCGCCGCGGCGCCCGCCAGCCCGCCGCCCGAACTTGACGAACTGATCCGGCAAATCGCGGCGTACAATCCGCAGGCCGATGGCCCGTTGATTCGCCGCGCCTACGAGTACTGCGCGCGGATGCATCGCGGGCAGAAGCGTCGTTCGGGCGAACCCTACGTCACCCATCCGCTGAACGTCGCCATGATTATCGCGGAACTCAAGCTCGACATGCCGTCGATCGTCACGGGCCTGCTGCATGACGTGGTCGAGGATACCGGCGCGTCGCTCGAAGAGGTGCAGGACCTGTTCGGGGCCGAAGTCGCGCGGCTGGTTGACGGCATGACCAAGGTTTCGAAGATCACCTTTTCCAGCCGGGAGGAAAAGCAGGCGGAAAATTTCCGCAAGATGGTGATCGCGATGGCGCACGACATCCGGGTCGTGCTGATCAAGCTTGCCGATCGGCTGCATAACATGCGCACGCTGAACCATCTGCCGCTCGACCGGCAGGAGGAAATCTCGCGCGAGACGCTGGAAATTTACGCGCCGATCGCCCATCGCCTGGGCATCTACTGGCTCAAGTCGGAACTCGAAGATTACGCTTTCCGTTATCTGAATCCGCCGGCGTACGCGATGTTGAAGGCGCAGGTCGCCAAGAAACGCGTCGAGCGCGAGGAATATATCCGCGGCGTGATCGAGATTATCACGCGGCGGCTCACGGAGGGCGGCGTCACGGCCGAGGTCACGGGCCGGCCCAAGCATTTCTATTCGATTCACTCCAAGATGCGGCAGGAGGAACTCAGCTTCGATCAGATTTACGACCTGGTGGCGTTTCGCATAATCGTGCCGTCCGTGCGCGACTGTTACGAGGCGCTGGGCGTCGTCCACGCCAACTGGAAACCGATTCCAGGGCGCTTCAAGGACTATATCGCGCTGCCCAAACCCAACATGTACCAGTCGCTGCATACCACCGTAATCGGGCCGCGCGGCCAGCGGATGGAGGTGCAGATCCGCACGCGCGAAATGCACGAGGTCGCGGAACTGGGCATCGCCGCCCATTGGTCGTACGAGGAAGGCGACGGGCCCTCGCAGCCGCGCGACGCCGAACGCTTCGCCTGGCTCCGGCGGCTGATCGAATGGCAGCGCAATCTCAACGACCCCGAGGAATTCCTCTCGACGGTCAAGGACGATCTGTTCTCCGAAGAGGTTTTCGTTTTCACGCCGCGCGGCGACTTGCTCGATTTTCCGCAGGGCGCGACGGTTATCGATTTCGCCTACCGTATCCACTCCCAGGTCGGCCATCATCTGGCCGGCGCGCGGGTCAACGGCCGGATGGTGCCGCTGCGCTACCGGCTCAAGTCCGGCGACACGGTCGAGGCGATCACCTCCGAACGGCAGGCCCCCGGCAAGGACTGGGCGAATCATGTCGTTACCGCCCGCGCCAAAAGCCGCATCCGGCAATGGCTGCGGCAGCAGCAGGCGGAGCGCTCGCTCGAACTCGGCGTTTCGCTGATCGATCGGGAGTTGGCGCCGCTGGGTCTGAGCGTCGCGCAGTTGCGCGCCAAGGGCCGCTTCGCGCCGGCGCTGGAGGAATTTTCGCAGCGCGACCTCGATGGGCTGATCGCGGCGGTCGGCTACGGCATCATCACCGTCGCGCAGGTGTTGGCCAAAACGCTCACCGCCGACGAACTCAAGCTCTATCGCGGCGAAAAAACGCCGGCGCCCGCCGGCGATCGCGGCCAGCCCAAGGCGCGCGAACCGCGCCGCCAGCCGGACAACGCCGTAATCGTTTCGGGCGTTGACGACATGCTGGTGCGCTTCGCGCGCTGCTGCAATCCGCTGCCCGGCGAAGCGATCACGGGATTTATCACGCGCGGCCGCGGCGTCACCGTGCATCTGGCCGGATGCCCGCACGCGCTCGCGACCGATCCGCAGCGGCGCGTCCCGGTCGTATGGAAGGCCGACGAAGCGACGCCGCGTCCGATCCGGCTCGAAGTGCTGTGCGTCGATCAGCCGGGCCTGCTCGCCGCGATGTCGAAGGCGATCGCGGCGGCGGGCGTGAATATCTCCACCGCCGAGGTCAAAACCACCGGCGTGGACGGACGCGCGCTGTCGTTGTTCGAAGTGCACGTGACCAACGCCGCGCAACTCAACAACCTGATGCATTCGATCGCCGCGATCGACGGCGTGATGCGCGTGTCGCGGCTGGGACTGCGCAACGGCGCCGCGCGCCATCTGTTGTGAAACGCCGCGCGCCCCGCGCGCGCCGCGGACGACGCCGCTACGCCTCGGCCGCGTCGCATTTCTTGCAATCGAGCTCGAGTCCCAGCCGGGCGTGCCGGCCGGCTTCGGTCAGAACCCACGGCCGCGCCTGGAAGGGCGGATCATGGCGCACGTGCTGGACATGTCCACAGGCGAGGTCGGCAATCCAGTCGCCGGCCGCGTCCTGACGGAACCCGACAATCGCGCGCCTCATCGCCGCAGCCCCTTCACGATAAGTTCTCCGCCGGCCGCGATCCCAGGCCGCGCGATCCCGTCCGAGTCGCGCGCCAACTTCAGCCAAACCATCATTCGTGATCCGCCATTCCTTCGCGATCCGTCATTGCGCGGCGTCAGGCTGCGCCTCGGGGCGCGCGGCCGCGAACGCCGGATGGGCGAGGCAAGCCCGCTCGATCCGTTCGATAGCCGGAAACGGCGACAAATCGAGCTTTATCCGGCGCGCGTTATAGACCTGCGGCGCCAGAAAAATATCGGCGAGCGTGGGCGTATCGCCATGACAAAAGCGGCCCGTCCCGGACGAATTCGCGAGCATCTGTTCGATCGCGCCGAAACCCGCCAGAACCCAATGCGCCATCCACTCCGTGCGCCGCGCCTCGGTCGCCCCGTAGGCCTGCGCCAGATAGCCGGAGACGCGCAAATTGCCGACCGCGTGGATTTCGCAGGCGACCGCGAGCGCAATCGCGCGCACCCGCGCCCGTCCAGCCGGATCGCGCGGCAATATCGGCGGCGCCGGATGCGTCTCGTCGAGATATTCGCAGATCGCCATCGACTGCGTGATCAGCCGGCCCTGGTCCTCGAGCGTCGGCACCACGCCCTGCGGATTCACCGCCAGATAGGCCGGCGAACCCGCTTCGCCCGCGACCAGGTTCACGCTGACGTTTTCGTAGGGAACGCCCTTCAGCGCAAGCGCGATTCGCGCCCGAAAGCTCGCCGAGGATCGCCAGTAGTTGTACAGTTTCATCGCGCCTCCCGGCTCCTTGCTCAAGCCTTGACCTGCCACGCGTCGACGTAGCTCAAATCCTCGACCGCGTCCGCCTCTTCAGCGACTTCGACCGGGTCGCGCGCGTCGATATAGACGGCGACCTCGTCGGTCTCCGTGCGCGCCCGCTTCGCGCCGATCGCGAAGGCCTTCGGCTGCGGCCCGTGCGGAAAGCCCGACGGATGCAGGCTCAGCATCCCGGGTCCGAAATTGTCGCGGCTGAAAAATTGCCCGCGATGGAGAAAGATAATTTCCTCGATATCGTCGTCGTTGTGAAAATACGGAACCTTGAGCGCGCCCGGATCGGATTCGATCGGCCGCGGCGCGAAAGTTCCGACCATGAAGCGTTCGGCGACGAAATTGACGTGCGCCGACGGCGGAATGTGATAGCGCGCGCTGACGATCGGCCGGATCTCGCGCCAGTTGAGCTTGACCGGCACGAGATCGCCGTGCCATCCGAGCGCGTCGAGCGGATTGAACGGATAGGTCACCGTGCTCAACCGCTCGCGTTTCTTGATCACAATCCGCCAGCGATCCTCGTTCTGCTGGGCGCGAAAGGCCTGATCGATCTTCGGCGTATCGAGCACGTGCGGATCGAAAATCGCGTGGTGGCCGACGATTCCCTTTTCCGGCAATTGATAGGAATCCCCGGTCGCTTCGAGCAGCAGCGCCACGACCGGCGCCGCCGGCTCGATTCGCCACGCCGTGCCGCGCGGCAGCACGATATAGTCGCCGTCGCGGAACGTCATGTGGCCGTAATCGCAAAAGAGCTCGCCCGCGCCCTCGTGGACGAAGATCAATTCGTCGCCGTCGCCGTTGCGCGCCAGATGGTCCATCTTTTGCCCGCAGCGCCACAGGCGCAGCCGCAGATGCGCATTGCCGAGCACCGGCACGGCGCTCCACGGCGACCCGCCGGGCGAATCCAGCTTCGCCAGATCGAACGCGCGCGGCCTGAGCGGACCTTCCCAGCTGGTCCACCCGGTCGGCGGATGGCGATGCAGCATGTCGGTCGCGGGACCGAAGAATCCTTCACGGCCAAGCTCGCGTTCATAGGCGCCCTCGGGCAAATCGCAATGCGCCTGACGGGTGGTCTGGCCTTCGGCCAGCGGGATGCGAATCCATTGCCTCATCGTGCGATCCTCCGTGACGCGCCCGCATGACGCGCCCGCATGGCGTATCCGCCGGCGTCGAGTATAACTCCGGCGCGGCCCGCCGCGTTGACCCGCCCCGTCACGGCGGTTAGCGTCGAGCGAGCGGAGCCGGCCGGACTTCGCGCCATTTTCTCCGAATCCATCGCGGGCGCTCATGAACCATCTGAATGAGACTCAGATTCTGCTTTTCCTGATTCAGTTCACTCTGCTCTTTGTCACCACGCGCGCCCTCGCCGACATCATGAAACGCCTCGGCCAGGCGACGGTCATCGGCGAACTGCTGGCCGGCATCCTGCTGGGGCCCACCGTGCTCGGCCATTTCGCTCCCGCGATCCATCGGCTGGTCTTTCCGCCCGACGCGATCGTCAACCATCTGATCGACGGCGTCGCCTGGCTCGGCGTGATCATGCTGCTGCTGATGACCGGCCTCGAAACCGACCTCGGCCTGCTCAAGCGCGCCGGCCGCGGGGCGCTTTGGATTTCAATACTGGGCATCCTGGCGCCGGGCCTGAGCGGTTTCGCGCTGGGCTGGACCCTGCCGGCGCGCTACCTGGCGCAGCCCGGCGAACGGCTGCTTTTCAGCCTCTTCATGGCGGTCGCGATGGCGATTTCGGCGGTTCCGGTGATCGCCAAAATTCTCATGGACCTTAATCTGATGCGCCGCGACCTCGGCATGACCATCCTCGCCGCCGGCATTATCGACGACACGCTCGGCTGGATCGCGCTGTCGATCGTCGCCGGCCTGGCGGCGCATTGCGCGGTCGATTTGCGTTCGCTCGGCGCGACCATTCTCGCGATCCTCCTGTTCCTGGCCTTTTGTTACTACCTCGGCGGCAGGCTGGTCCTGAACCTGATGCGCTGGGTGGACGATCACGCGCAGGCCGAGCACGCCGGGATGAGCGCGCTGGTCGGCGTCGCGATGGTCTGCGCGATCGTCACCCAGGCGATCGGCCTCCACGCGGTCTTTGGCGCCTTTATCGCCGGCGTGATGATCGGACGCTCGGCGCGGCTCCATCGGCTCGACCGCACCGATCTCGAAGCCGCCACGGTCGGCGTCTTCGCGCCGGTCTTTTTCGGTTACTCCGGACTCAAGGCCGATTTCTTCGCGATCCATCAAGTCTGGATGGCGCTTGCCGTCCTCGCGATCGCGATCGCCGGCAAGCTAATCGGATGCGCCGCGGGGGCGCGCCTGAGCGGCCTCGGCTGGCGCGAATCGCTCGCGGTCGCAATCGGGATGGACGCCCGGGGCGGGATGGGCATCATCGTCGGCCTGATCGGGCTCAACCTGGGCGTGCTCGGACCGGAGATGTACGCGATTTTGATTATGGTGGCGATCGTCACTTCGCTGATTACGCCGCCGCTGCTGGGCTGGACGCTGGCGGGACTCCAGCCCGGTCCCGAGGAACTGGCGCGGCTGGAGCGCGAAAAACTGCTCGCGCGGCTCTCCTTCAGCAAAGAGGGCGCAAAGCTGCTGGTGCTGAGCGGCGGCGGTCCGCACGCGCGGCTGGCCGCCCATCTCGCCGCCGTCCTCGGCAATCATCCCGACGCCAGCATCACGATCTTCCGCGCCATCTCCACTGGATCGTCCGGCGCGGCGAGCCCGTCCACGGAGGAAATCGCGAAAAATCTCGCCGCGCTAAAATCGATCGCCCTGGAAAGCGGCGCGCGCAACGTGATCGATCGCACCGGCTCCGCGGAAACCATCGCCGAGGCGATTCTGAAGGAAAGCGAACGCGGTTACGACGCGATCTTCGCCGGCGCTCCGCAAAATCCCGGCGACGACCCGCTGGCCGGCGAGGTCTTGCCGCTAATCGTCGCCCGCGCCCACGCGCCGATCGTGATCGCGCGCAACTCAGGCGCGTCCGTCCCGTTTCGGCGCGTGCTGGCGCCCACCACCGGCGCGACTTTTTCGCGGCTCGGCGCGAACCTTGCGATGCTCTACGCGCACGCCACCGGCGCCGCGATGACGGCGCTGTTCGTCAGCGAGGCGCCCTTCACCATTCGCAATCTTTACCGGCGCCGCCAGGCCGTCCACGACGGCGCCCCGATCGCCGAGGAAATCCGCAAGCTCGGCGTACCGTTCGGCGTCACGGTGGACGCCCGCGTCGCCACCGGCGGCCGTCCGGAAAACGTGATTCTCGACGTCGCCGGGCGCGACGCCTGCGACCTGCTGGCGATGGGCGTGATGCTCCGGCCGTCCAACGGCCGCCTCTACTTCGGCCCGAAGGTCGATTACATTCTGCGCAACGCGCGATGCGCGATCGCGCTCGTCGTCACTCCCGAAACGTGAGAGCGCGATCGGGAACTGGCGGAGCGGCCCATCCAGCCGCGAGCGGGAGTTTTTCCGCCACGGCGTGATTTGCTAGTTGCATCATCGTGGAACAAGTTTAATCCGGCCCGCGACTGCAAAAGCCGGCGCGCGCCGCGCAAGGAGATCGAACCGTGAAAGCGATTCAATTCAAGGAAGTGGGCGGACCCGACGTGATGCAAATCGCCGAGGTTCCCACGCCCGAGCCGCGTCCGGGCATGATCCGGATGCGGGTGCATGCGGTCGGCGTCAATTTCGCCGACACCTTCTTCCGCCAGGGCACCTACCTGATTCGCCCGAAACTGCCCGATACGCCCGGAATGGAAGCCGCCGGCGTGATCGACGCGGTCGGAGCGAATGTCGAAGGACTCAAGCCCGGGATGCGCGTCGCCGCCGTCGGGCTTAAAACTTACGCCGAATACGCGCTCTTTTACGCCAATCAGACGATTCCACTGCCCGATTTCGTCAGCTTCGAAGCGGGCGCGGCCTTCCCCATCCAGACGCTCACCGCGTGGTTCATGCTCCACGCCTCGCATCGCGTCGGACCCGGCCAGACCGTGCTGGTCCATTCGGCCGCCGGCGGCGTCGGCGTGGTCGCGATGCAGGTCGCGAAGGCGGCGGGCGCGCGCGTCTTCGGCACGGTCTCGAACGACGCCAAAGTCGCGGTCGCCAAACAGCACGGCGCCGACGAAGTGATCAATTACGTCACGCACGATTTCGCCGAAGAGGCCAAGCGCCTCACCGGCGGCCGCGGCGTCGATTTGATTCTCGACGCGGTCGGCAAGCCCACCTTCGAAAAGGGCCTCGGCTGCCTCGCCCCGTTCGGCCATTCGATTCTTTACGGCCGCGCCGGCGGCCCGCCCGACAAGCTCGACGTCTTCCGGCTGTTCGAAAAATCGCTCAAGGTCAGCGGCTTCGTGCTCTTCACCGCGTCGTCGAACCATGAGCTGATGCGCCAGGGCACGGAGCAATGCTTCAGCCTGATGAAGGAGGGCAAGCTGCGGATGCTGATCGGCCGTAAATTTCCGCTGGCCGAGGCGCCCGCCGCCCATCGCCATATCGAATCGCGCGAATCGGTCGGCAAAATCGTGCTCGCGCCGTAGGTTCAAAACGCGCGGTCGCGGCGCAATCAACATGCGCGGCGGCCGCGCTGTCGATCGATCTTCGCGGCCTCGTTGACAACGATCGTGCGG
>DAHZDR010000334.1 GCA_027403435.1 Deltaproteobacteria bacterium | reverse complement strand
CCGCCCGAGGCGCGCTCGCGATTTCAGGGAATTGTCGGCGCCGCGCCCGCGATGCGCGCGCTTTATGAACGGATCGAGGCCGTGGCCGCCGTGCGGAGCGCGGTGCTGATAGTCGGCGAGAGCGGGACCGGCAAGGAGTTGATCGCCCGCGCCATCCATGAGCGTTCGCCCGGACGCAACCGCCCGTTCGTGGCGCTCAACTGCGCGGCGTTGCCGCGCGAGTTGTTCGAAAGCGAACTTTTCGGCTATCGCCGCGGCGCCTTCAGCGGCGCCGTCGCCGACTATCTTGGCCTCTATCGCGCCGCGCAGGGCGGGACCCTGTTTCTCGACGAAATCACCGAGATGGCTTCAGAGACGCAGGGCAAGCTGCTGCGTGCGCTTCAGGAGCAACTGGTCCGGCCGATCGGCTCGACGCACGAAGTGGCGGTTGACGCCCGCGTGATCGCGTCCACCAATCGCGATCCGGAGGAAGCGGTTGGCGACCGCATCCTGCGCGGCGACCTGTACTACCGGCTCTGCGTCAATCTCCTGCAAGCGCCGCCGCTGCGGGAGCGGATCGACGATCTGCCGTTGCTGATCGATCATTTCGTCGCGCTCTATAACGAAAAGCTGCGGCGCGAGGATCCGATCGTCGGCGTCGATGGCGCCGCGCTGGCCGCGATGCGCCGTCATCGCTGGCCCGGAAACATCCGGGAGCTCTCCAACGTGATCGAGCAGGCGTTTACCTTTTGCCGCGCGAATCTGATCACGATCGATCTGCTGCCGGTTGCGCTGACGCCGTCACTGGCGGTGATTCCCGCCGCCGACCATCAACCGCCCAACGAGGTGCTGAGAATCGCCGACTATCAGCGCGGCCTGGTCGAACGCGCCCTGGCCCGCACCGGCGGCAATAAACTGAAAGCGGCGCAACTGCTCGGCATTTCCCGCAAGGCGCTCTACGCCAAGCTGCGGAAATACGGACTCGCGGGCGCGATTAACGGCGCGATTAAATGACCGGCGACCGCGCCGCGCGCGGCCGGAAGGCGGACGGCGCCGCCGCGCGCGGCCATGACTAGCCCGCGACGACCTCGAGCCGCATCCGCGGCTGGCCGCTCATTCCGGCTCCGGTTTGCGGATCGCTGGGCGGCTGCGCGACGCCGTCGCCGCTGGTGGCGCGCACGCGAATCAAATATTCGCCCGGCGGCGCGGCGAAACGATATTTCCACACGGTCCATTCGTAGCGGAAGCGATTGAGCGTCAACCGCGCCGGCTTCCAGCTGGCGCCGTCATCGGTCGAAACCTCGACGCCGCGGATTCCCGACGGTCCCGCCAGCGCCCAGCCGATAATTTCGACCGGACTCTTCGCCCGCGCGGCCGTGTTCAGCGAGAGGATATCGAGCAGTCCGCCGCCCGGCTTCGGCTGGAAGAAGCCCGAATTGACTTTGCGCCACGCCTCGTTGCTCCATCCACGCGCTTCCCAGTAGCCGACGAATGGCCGATCGACGAATTCGATTTCGGTAATCCATTTGGGCTGCTTCATGCCATATTTTCCGGGAATGAAGATGCGCACCGGAAAGCCATGCGCGGGCGGCAGCGGCGCGCCGTTCATCAGATAGGGCATGAAATTCTCCGGCCGCGTCAGCTCCTCGACCGGCACGCCCGTGTAATAGCCGTCCGCCGCGCGCATCACGGCGTAAACCGCGTTCGCTTTTACGCCCGCGCGGTCGAGTATCGGCTTGAGCGGCGCGCCGACCCAGGCGGCGTTGCCGATGGCGGGGCCGTCGGGCGGATTCGAGATGCATTCCAGGGTCAGCGTTTCATGCGCCGCCGGCATCGCCCGCAATTGATCGAAACTCAGAGTGATCGGATTGCGCACCAGGCCGTGGATTTTGAGCCGCCATTGGCCGGCGTCGACCGCTGGCGTGGCGCCGTATGAAGTGACGTAAAACTGGCTATTCGGCGTCGGGCCGCCGAAATTTTCCGCGGCGCCCGCCGCGCTCGCGAGGCGCGCGCCAAACGGCAGATTGGCGGCGGCGATCGCCGCGCCCGCGACCCTGAGAAATTTTCTTCGCGTCATCCAATTACCCCTTTGCCGTTCGCGCGCTTCGCCCGGTCCGCGCCGTCGATCCAAAGCGGTGAAGCATCCCGGGATTCTTCGCCGCGCTCAGAATGGCAGAGAATGGCGCTCAGAACGACAGCATAGGCCTTGTGCGGAGCTTCCCTGGCGGCAGGATTGCGCGGCGGCCGCTTTACCCGCAACACTAACCGGCGTGGCTACGCATTGTTCCCGCCGCCGCATTTCCGCCGCGCGCGCGCCGCGCCGCCCGTGGCGTTCAGGATGGATCGTCACGCTCATCGCCGGCGCCGCCGTAATCGCCGCGCTGAGGATTCCGGCGCAGGCGGGAACCGCGTCGTTCCTGCCCAACGCGGCGGACGCGAAGATCGTCAGCGTGGCGAAAACCGGCGACGCCGAAGCGGGCATCACCGTGATGACCGTGGCGGTCGCGGTGAAGGAGACAGGACCGCAAGCGACAGTCGGGAAATTCGGCGAAACCTACGCCTTCACGCCGGCCTTCATCGCGGTCCATCGCGATCAGCCGACGCAAATCGAGTTCTGGAACTTGCAGCCTGGCGCCGAGCACGATTTCGCCTTGCTCGGCCCGAAGCTCAAAGTGCTGATGTATCAGCGGCTGAAGCCGCTCACCAAGTCGTCATGGATCTTCACGTTCCATCGCGAGGGGCTGTTCGATTTCAAATGCCTGACGCATCAGCCGGAGATGGCGGGACAGATTCTGGTGCTGCCGCCGGCTGGAAAGTAATTCGCGATGGCCGTCGAGGATGAGGCGCCGCCAGCGGCGCCGCCGGAGCTGAGCGCGCGGGAAGCGCCCGGCGCTGAGGGCGAGGCGGCGCGGCTGGGCGAGCTGGCCGCGCTCTTTTTCCGTCTCGGCGCAACCGCGTTCGGCGGACCGGCGGCGAATATCGCGATGATGGAGGACGAGGTCGTGCGGCGGCGCGGATGGCTCACGCATGCGGTCTTCCTCGACATGCTGGGCGCCTGCAACCTGATTCCCGGCCCGAATTCCACCGAGATGGCGATCCATATCGGCCATCGCCGGGCCGGCTTTGCCGGACTGCTGGTGGCGGGCGGCGCGTTTATCGCGCCCGCGATGGCGATCACGATCGCGATCGCGTGGGCCTACGTCCGGTTCGGCGCGATGCCGGGGGTGGGCGGCGCGTTCTACGGCGTCAAGCCGGTGATTATCGCGGTGGTGGCGCGGGCGCTATGGCGGCTCGGGCGCATGGCGGCGCGCACGCGGATGTTGGCGGGATTGACGATCGCCGCGATCGCGGCCGGGTTTGCCGGACTCAATGAAATCGCGCTGCTGCTGATCGCCGGGCTGGCCGCGATCGCGCTGCATGCGATCGCGCGGCGGTCCCGCGCCGGCAACGGCGGCGCGCTCGCCGCGATCGGCGCGCTTCCCGCGCTGGCCGCGCCCGCGGCGGTCGTCGCCGGCGCCGCCACGGTCGCGGCGCCGTTCAGTCTGGGCGCGATGTTCCTGTTGTTCGCGAAAATCGGCGCGGTGTTGTTCGGCAGCGGCTACGTGCTGCTCGCCTTCCTGCAGGCCGATTTCGTCGATCGGCTGCATTGGCTGACGCAAGGGCAATTGCTCGACGCGGTCGCGGTGGGGCAATTCACGCCCGGCCCGGTCTTCTGCACGGCGACCTTTATCGGCTATCTGCTCGGCCGCACGCGCGGCGCGATCGTCGCGACCGCCGGAATTTTCGCGCCGGCGTTTTTCTTCGTCGCGATTAGCGGTCCGCTGTTGCCGCGGATCCGCCGCTCGCCGGCGGCCGGCGCCTTCCTCGACGGCGTCAACGCGGCGTCGCTCGCCCTGATGGTCGTGGTGACGTGGCAGCTCGGCCGCGCCGCGATTATCGATGTGCCGACCGTCATAATCGCGGCGCTGAGCACGTTCGTGCTGTTTCGCCATCGGATCAGTTCCGCATGGCTAATCGCCGCCGGCGCCCTAATCGGCGCCGCGCTCACAGGCATCCACTTTTGATTGTGCGATTGCTTGTGCGAGGCCAGTCAGCGCGGCGAAAAATCGTCGTCGTCGGCGGCGGAT
>DAHZDR010000332.1 GCA_027403435.1 Deltaproteobacteria bacterium | reverse complement strand
AGTTCCCGTGATTCCGCCGGGCAACAGCCCCGCCCGCAGCATCAGGAAGGCCGGGACCGCGACATAGTTCAGATAATCGACGATATTGTCGAGGGTCGCGCCGTCGAACGCCGGGATGCGTTCGCGCACGCGCAGCGCCCGCGCCAGCGGCCCGTCGGCTGAATCGATCGTCACCGCAACCGCCATCGCGATAAACGCGCCGCGCCAGTCCCCGCGCGCCGTGCGTTCGATCGCGATCAGCCCGGCCGCCGCGCCGGCCGCGGTCAATAGATGGACGCCCCATGCGCATCCGAGGAGAAATCTTCGACTCGCCATCGGCGTGCGCCGCCGCGCAGGTTTAATCCGCCGGCTTGAGGTGACGGGGACCGAAATAGTCCTCGAGCACGGTCATGAACGGGCCGCACGCCCGCCGCCGTTTGACCTGGGCGAGAGCCTCGTCGAGCGACATTCCGGCATGCGCCCGCAGGTAGGCGATCGCGAGCGTCGGCGCGCGATTGAGTCCCGCGTTGCAGTGCAAATAGACGCGCCGCCCGCCGGCGATCAGCGCGTGCAGATCGGCCAGCGCGGCGGCCAGGCGCAAGGCGACGTCGTCGGAACTGCCGTCATGAATCGGAGTGCGCGCGTAGGCGATTCCGTGGCGGCGCGCCGCCGCCGTCAACTCGGCGAGATCGAGCGCGTTGATGCGCAGGTCTTCGTCGTCCTGCAGATTATGAATCGCGGTCACGCGATGCTCGCGTTTGAGCCATTCGATATCGCGGACGCGCGGATATTCGCCGACCAGCAAAAAATCGGCGATTTCGCTCACCGACGGACGCGCGTCGCCGCGGGTTGGCCGCGGCCGATCGTCGAATCTTTGAGTCCACCAATCCATCAGTGGTGAATGCTCCAGTCGGTTCGCGGCGGCGCGATCCTGGCGCCGCGCGTTTTCGGTCTGGTATTTTAACCATCGCCGCCGCCGCTCAGAAGCGCCGCGCGGGACTATTGCGCGCAGGCGGCGGGCGCTCCGGCTTGCCGCCATTCGAATTGCCAAATTGAGCCGAGCGTTGACGCCGCGATCGCCACCTGCCGCGCGACCATCGGCGCCTCTTGCGCCATCAAGGCGCGCTCGAAATAGGCGCCGCGCCGGCCGCCGGTTGCCGCGCGCGTGGCGCGGTCCGTCACGATTACCGTCGCGACCAGCGGATGGCTTTCGCGCAATTCCGCGATTGCGGCGTCCCAGGGCGACGCGATTGGCCCGACACGCACGTCGGGCCGCGCCATCTGTTCGATTCGCCAGACGTCATGGTCCGCCGCGCGTTCGAATCGTCCATGCACGCCGCGATCCTGGGCGTAGCCGTCGTAGTGCGCGGTTGAATGGAGCGGCTGTGTCGCGTCGCCGACGTAATGCGCGAGATAGCCCGCGAGCTGAATCGCATGGGCGCAATCGCCCGCCCGCCACGCCGCGCCCAATTCCGCGGCGGTGGCCTCGATCGTCCACGGCAGCGTTCCCGAACGTTCGAGCGTGCGGATTCCGTACTCGCGCTCCATCACGCCGAGGTCGGGATTCAGCGCGGCGAACGGATCGGCGCCG
>DAHZDR010000317.1 GCA_027403435.1 Deltaproteobacteria bacterium | reverse complement strand
CCGCGATTTGCGCGGCGTAGGCGACGACGTCGAGCGCGGTTTCGCCCTCTTTGCTCAGCCCCGATCCGCGCGGATACGACCATACGACCACGGCGAGGCCGACCGATTTAGCCTCTTCGGCGATTGCGCGCAACTCTTCGTACATCTCGCGGCGCATCGCCGAACCCGGATAGATCGTGTAGCCGACCGCGGCGCATCCGAGCCGCAGCGCGTCGCCGACGCTGCCGGTCACGGCCGAGATCGGGTCGCGCTCGTCGAGCAGCAGGTCATGATTGTTGAGCTTTAGAATGAGCGGCAGCTCGCCCGCGAACTCGGCGGCGCCCGCCTCAAGGAAGCCGAGCGGCGCGGCGTAGCCGTTGCATCCGGCGTCGATCGCGAGCTGGGGATGATAGAGCGGGTTGTAGGCGGCGGGATTGACGGCGAAGCTCCGCGCGGGACCGTGCTCGAAGCCCTGGTCCACCGGCAGAATCACCAGCTTGCCGGTGCCCGCGAGCCGGCCGTGGTTGAGAAACCGCGCGAGCTTGGCGCGCACCCCCGGATTTTCGGCGTTGTAGTAAGAAAGAATCTCTCTGACACGCTGCGTCATCATCGGATTGGCCTCTCTTTCACTTCTTTGAGCTTGGCGCGCCGCGCCGGCGCGGACAACCGCGCTCATTCGGCCGCCGCCCAGGCCGCGCCGATCAGCGCGGCGGATTGGTTGATCGATACGCGCACGGGAATCCGCGCCAGCGTCTCGCGCAGGCGGCCCTTGTTCAAAAACGCCTCGACGAAGGCCGGTTCGCGCAGGAACGGCAGGACTTTCGGCGCGATTCCGCCGCCGATCATCACGCCGCCCAGCGCCAGATATTTGAGCGCCAGATTCGCCGCCTCGGCCGCGTAAATCGCGGCGAACAGCCGCAGCGCCGCGACCGCGCGCGCGTCGCCGCCGGCCAGCGCCGCGTCGCCGATCGCCGCCGCCGGATCGCCCGCGCGCATCCGTTCCGTCAGCCAGCCAGGTTCGGCTTCGGGCCTGACGGCCAGCAGGTAGCGATAGATATTGTGCAGGCCCGGACCCGACAGCACCCGCTCGCAGCTGACATGGTCGAACTCGCGGGCGAGAAATTCCAGCAGGCCGCGCTGTTCCGCCGAGCGCGGCGCGAAATCGCAATGGCCGCCTTCGCTGGCGATCGCGAAATAGCCGCGCGGCGCGGCGATCAGCGCCGCTTCGCCCAGTCCGGTGCCGGCCGCGATCACCGCGATATTCGCGGGTTCGCCGCGGCTCTCGCCCGGATGCAGCGTGACGAGATCGGCGGGCCGCAGATGGGGCATGCCGTAGGCGGTCGTGGCGAGGTCGTTAAGCAGCCGCACCGGTATTCCGCCGAGCGCGCGGGCGAGCGCGCCGCGCTCGATTTCCCAGGGCACGTTGGTGGCGTGGCTGCGCCCGTCGATCACTGGGCCGGGCACGCCGAAACACGCCGCCGCGGGCCGATCGTCCGGCCGCAGAAAGGCGGCGCACGCCGCCTCCAGGCTCGGGAACGCCGCGGTCGGATAAAGCTGGTCGCGTAGCGGTTCGGGCGATCCGCGCTCGATCCGGTACAGTCCCAGATGGGTTTTGGTGCCGCCGATGTCGCCGGCCAGAACGATTGCCGTCATCGCCCGCGCCCTTCGATCCACGCCGTGGCGCCGCGCGTCCGCCGGCGGTCGCGCCGCGCGCGGCGGACGGGTTCGCGTTTCAAAGATTACGCCAGGCGCGGCCGTCGCGCGCCAGCAGCAAAGCCGATTCGGTCGGCCCCCACGAACCCGCCGCGTAGGGCACCGGCGCTTCGGCCGATCGTTCCCACTGGTCCAGGATCGGCTGCACGAAGCGCCACGCCGCCTCGACCGCGTCACGCCGCATAAAGAGCGTCTGATCGCCCACGATTACGTCGCTCAGCAGCGTTTCGTAAGCCTCGGGCGAGGCCGTCTTGTAATGGAAATCGACGTCCACCGGCGTCAGCCGCAGCGTCTGGCCGGGAACCTTGGAAATGATTTTCAGCGCCAGGCCCTCGTCGGGCTGAATCCGGATGGCCAGCACGTTGGGCGTCAGAGGCGCCGCCGGCCGCGCGTTGTAGAGGATGCGCGGCACGGAATTGAAAAAAATATCGATTTCGCTGGCGCGTTTGGGCAGGCGCTTGCCGGTGCGCAGATAAAACGGCACGCCCGCCCAGCGCCAGTTTTCGACGTGGCATTTGAGCGCGACGAAGGTCTCGGTTTTCGAATCGGGCGGGATATGCGGCTCCTCCAGGTAACCCGGAACCTTTTCGCCGCCCGAGAGTCCCTCGACGTACTGTCCGCGCACCGTCAGCCGTTCGACGTCGGCCGGTTCGATAGTCCGCAGCGAGCGAATCACGTCGAGCTTGGAATCGCGCACCGCGTCGGCATGGGTCGAACGCGGCGGTTCCGAGGCGATCATGCATAGCACTTGCAGAATATGGCTCTGCACCATGTCGCGCAGCGCGCCGGCCCGATCGTAATAGTCCGCGCGGGTGCCGACGCCCTCCTGCTCGGCGACCGTGATCTGCACGTGGTCGATATAGCGCGCCGACCAGATCGGCTCGAAAATCGTGTTGGCGAACCTGAGCACCATCAGGTTTTCGACCGTTTCCTTGCCCAGGTAATGGTCGATGCGGAAAATCTGGCTTTCGTCGAAATGCTTGGCCAGCTCGCTGTTGATCTCGATCGCGCTGGCGAGGTCGTGTCCCACCGGCTTTTCCACCACCGCGCGCGTGAAGCCGTGGGCGCCGTCGGGCGGCGCAATCATCTCCGCCGCCGACAGGTTCCCCGAGCAATCGTCGATAAAGGCGGGCGGTACCGCGAAGTAGTAAATGCGATTGCCGCGCGCGCCCACCTCGCCGTCGAGCGCCTTTAGCCGATCGCGCAGCTTCAGATAGTCCTTCGCTTCGGCGAAGCTGCCGGAAACGAAATGCAGCATCGGCGCGAATTTCGCCCACGCTTCGTCGGTGAGTTTCTGGCGCGAAAATTTCTCGATTCCGCCGCGCGCGAATTCCCGATAAGCGTCATCGTCCAGCTTTTCCATCGAAAAGCCGACGATCGCGAACTCCTTGGGCAATTCGCCCTCGAGCGTCAGGTTGTACAGCGCGGGCAGCAGCTTGCGATGGCTCAAGTCGCCGGCGCCGCCGAAAATCACCAGCAGGCAGGGCACGTCGTGCAACTTGGGATGGAGCGCGTCGAGCGGATGGGGCGCGGACGGAGCGTGATGGTTGGACTTTTCAGTCATGATTGCCGTTCCTTCACGGGCGAGACGGCCGCGCCGGCGGCCCCGTGCGGGCGCGGCTGCGCAACCTTGTGACTGCTAGGCTAACCGATGCGCCATAACGGCGAAAGCGCACGCGCGCGCGTGGCCAATGCGTCCGCCGATTCATCCATGAGCGTTCCTGACGCGTCCCCG
>DAHZDR010000065.1 GCA_027403435.1 Deltaproteobacteria bacterium | reverse complement strand
ATCGTCGTCGCCAGTCACATCGCCAGCCCGCCGTCAATCTGGATCACCGCGCCGGTAATATACGCCGCGGCGTCGGTCAGCAAATAGGCGGCCAGCGGCGCCACGTCCGCGACCGTGCCGAAACGTCCCAGCGGAATCATCGCCAGCGCGGCCTTGCGATTCTCTTCCGGCAACGCCGCCGTCATATCGGTTTCGATAAAGCCGAGCGCAAGGGCGTTGACCCGCACTCCCATCCGGCCCAATTCCTTGGCCAGCGCCTTGGTCATCCCAATCAAGCCGGCCTTCGCCGCCGAATAATTAACCTGCCCCGCCATCCCGACCAGACCGCTGATCGACGTGACGTTCAGAATCGCGCCACGCTTCGCCTTCATCATCATGAACGCCGCCGCCCGCGCGAAGTTGAAGGCCCCGGTCAAATTGACCCGCAGCACTTCGCTCCAATCCTCTTCGGTCATCATCACCAGCAGCTTGTCGCGGGTCAGGCCGGCGTTGTTGACCAAGCCATCGATCGCGCCGAATTCGCGCTTGACCGCGTTGACCATCTCGCGCGCCGCCTTGAGGTCGCCGACATCGGCGCGAAACGCCATCGCCTTGACGCCCAAGCCCGCAAGTTCATCCTTGAGGACCGCCGCCTGCGCTTCACTGCGCACAAAATTGAAAGCAACATTGGCGCCGCGGCGCGCCGCTTCGAGCGCGATCGCCCGGCCGATTCCGCGCGTCGCCCCGGTAACGATTATGGCCTTGCCCGCGAGATCGTTCACGTGCCTGATAGATTCTTTCCGCCGCGGCCGTTGAACGCCCTCACCGGACGCAACCTTTCCGCGCAGGGCTCCACTCCGGAGTGGCGCGCACGCCCGCCGCGTTCCAAATGATTTTCACCTTGACGCCGCCGCGCGCCATGCGCGGCGTGGCGCCTCCGCTCAGGCGCTGAACGACGAGCCGCAACCGCAGGTGCGGCTGGCGCGCGGATTATCGAAGCGGAACCCCGCGTTATGCAGCCCTTCGACAAAATCGAGCGTAATCCCCGCGATATAGGGCAACGAAACCTCATCGACGAATACGCTGACCCCGTCGATCACGGTAATCCGATCCCCGTCCTTGGGTTCGTCGAAACTGAGCGAATATTGAAAGCCCGAACAGCCGCCGCCGACCACCGAGATGCGCAGGCCGGATTCCGGCCCGAGTCCCTCTTTGATGATCATGCCGCGCACGGTCTCGAGCGCTTTGCGCGTAAGCTTCACTTCCGGCGCGTCAGCCACGCCCGCGTTGACCACCGATTCCTGCCGCTGATGGAGTTCCTCTGCCATCGAAACCTCCGGAGCATCGGCCGCCATCCGTGGCGGCCCTCGCCGTCGATCATAACCCATCGGCAACCGCCACGCATCCCGGCATGCGCAATCCCCGCCAAAAATTCGCCGTTTGTATGACCATCGACGCCGCCGGCGCGTGCTATCCTGCGCCTGGCTGGATGCCTCGATGCGGCAACTTGCCGAAAAATTAATCGCGCTCGCTTTACAACAAGGTTTTAATCTGGCCGGATTCGCCGCCCTGCGCCCGCTCGAAGAACGCGCCGGCTTCTTCTCCCGATGGCTCGCCGACGGCCGCTCGGCCGAGATGGATTGGCTCGCGAAAGCGCCCGAAAAACGCCTCGACCCGCGCGTTATCGACCCGCGCCTGCGCTCGGCCATGATGCTGGCGTGGCCGTACACGCCGCCGCGGCCGCCCGCTCTCGACTGGCGCGCCGAACTGCGCGGCCGCATCGCCGCCTACGCGCTCGGCGCCGACTATCACGATCTCGTCAAGGCGCGCGCCCTGGCCGTGGCCGCCGCTATGGCCGCCGCGCGGCCCGGCGCAATCACGCGGGTTTACGTCGATACCGGGCCGGTCTTCGAGCGCGAATGGGCCGCGGCCGCGCGCCTCGGATGGTTCGGGCGCAACACCAATCTGCTCAATCGTTATCACGGCTCGTACTTCTTCCTCGCCGGGATTTTAACCGACCTGGAGTTCGACGCGCCCGCCGAACCCTATCGCGACCATTGCGGAACCTGCCGGCGATGCCTCGATCTCTGCCCGACGGGCGCGCTTACCGACGGTTATCTGCTCGAACCGCGCCTGTGCATCTCCTACTGGACGATCGAGCATCGCGGAGCAATTCCACGCGCGATGCGGCCGCGGCTCGGCAACTGGATTTTCGGTTGCGACATTTGCCAGGAGGTTTGCCCGTGGAACACTGACGCCACTGTCGCCGCGCCGATCAATGAAGCGCTGACGCCGCCGTTGGCCGCGTTGCTCGCGCTCGACGACGACGGTTTCCGCCGCCGCTTCGGCCAAAGCGCCCTGCGCCGGACCAAACGGCGCGGCTTGTTGCGCAACGCCGCCGTCGCGATGGGCAATAGCGGCAATCCCGCCGCGATTCCCGCGCTGACGACCACGCTCGCCGCCGAACCCGAGGCGCTGGTGCGGGCGCATGCGGCGTGGGCGCTCGGCCGTTTCGACGCGCCCGCCGCCCGCAAGGCCCTCGAACAGGCGCGCCCGCGCGAATCCGACGCGGCCGTCGGCGAGGAAATTACGCTCGCGCTCGCGCGCGCCTTGAGCCGCGCCCCACATTTGGCATAACACTGGAGATGGACACCCGATGGCCGCTTCGACTGACGCCCGGCGCGATTTCGCATCTGTTACCGCGCGCGAACCGATTCCACTGGCTCGCGCCGCCCTGCTGATCGCCAGCGAGGAATATCCGCGGCTCGATATCGAACACTACCTCGAGCGGCTGGCGGAATTGACGCGCGAAGCCGAACCACTCGTGCGCGCGGGCGAAAACACCGTCGAGCGGGTGCAACTTCTTTCCGAATTTCTCTTTGCCCAGAAGGGGTTCGAGGGTAATCGCGAAGCCTTCGGCGATCCCCGCAACTCCTACCTCAATGAAGTCATCGACCGCCGCCTCGGCCTGCCGATAACGCTTGCCGTGGTCTATCTCGAAGTCGGCCGCGGCCTCGGCCTCAACCTCCACGGCGTCGCCTTTCCAACCCATTTTCTGGTCAAGGCGGTGGACGACCGCGGCGAATTGATTATCGACCCGTTCAATGGCGGCGCCCTCCTCGGCCTCGATGAAATCCGCGCCCGCCTCACCCAGATTTACGGCCAGCCCGTCGAACTGCATCCCGCGATGCTCAAGTCGGTGGACGCGCGGCTGATCCTCATCCGGATGCTGCGTAATCTGAAGGGCATCCACGCCAGCGGCGCCGATTGGCCGCGCACGCTCGCCGCGCTCGACCGTATCCTGATACTCGATCCGCGCGCGCTCGACGAAACGATCGAGCGCGCCGCGCTCTACGAGCGGATGGAATGTTTCAGCGCGGCGCTTAGCGATTTCCAGAATTTTATTGCGCTCGCCCCCGAACATCCGCACGCCGACGGCGCGCGCGAATCGGTGATGCGCCTGATGCGGCAGGTGGCGCGGATCAATTAGGCCGCGGCGCGCGCCTCGCGCCGCCCGGCATGCGGAGTTCCACTGGTGAGTGCTGGTTCATCATCCCCCGGCTTCCTTGAAGCGAGCCGCCGCGCCGTCGCCGATTCCGACTTGCGCCGCAAGCTGGAAAACGCCACCGGCCGCCATCTCGAACACGTCGCCGCGGCCCGCGCCGAATTTCCCGCCTTCGATTCCGCGCGCGACGCCGCGCGCCGCGTCAAAGAGGACGCGATCGGCCGGCTCGATCAATTGCTGGTCGAGCTCAAACGCAACCTCGAAGCCAACGGCGCCACGGTTTTCGTCGCCGCCGACGCCGCCGAAGCCCGCGCCTACATCCTCGACGTCGCTCAACGCGCCGGCGCCAAACGCGCCGTCAAGGGCAAGTCGATGACCACCGAGGAGATCGAACTCAACCCCGCCCTCGAACGCGCCGGCATCGAAGTGGTTGAAACCGATCTCGGCGAATATATCGTGCAACTGCGCGGCGAACGGCCCTCG
>DAHZDR010000255.1 GCA_027403435.1 Deltaproteobacteria bacterium | reverse complement strand
AGCTGTGGCGAAAGGCCGCCGCCGCGCGCCCGCGAACGCGACCGGCGTAGAACACGTGCGCGCGCGCCATCAGCCGCGCCGCCGGCTCAGGCGGGCCGCGCCACTTCGAGGAAATGGATATTGTCGGCGGGTTCGAGCATCACGCGGATGGCCGCGTCTGGCGCGGCCGCGGCGCCGAGATTTGCCATTTCCGCCCGGTCCCGATAGATCGGCCACCAGTTCATGACCGTTTCGATCAGTCCGGTTTCAGGCAGCGTCGGCGCGAGATTCGCAATCAGGATACGGCCGCCCGGCTTGAGCATCCCGTATAGCGCCGCGATCGCCAGCTCCGCCGTGCGCCGATCGAAGCGTTCGAACAGCGCGGCCGAATAAATCAGGTCGAAACGGCCGAACGCGCTCGATCCGCCGTTAAGCAGCGCGTAGGTCGGCGTATGCAGCGCATTGACGCCTCCGAAGGCGCGCGCGGCCGCCTCGACCGCGTTAAAATCGTGGTCGAGGGCGACCAGACGCCGCAGTTCGCCCGCGCGGACCGCGCGGCTCAGCCGCGCTTCGCTCAGCTTCCCGCAGGCCAACGCCAGCGCTTCGGCGCCGTGCGGAGCCGCCGCCGCGGCGGCGTCGATAGCGTGGGCCAGAATCGCCGTGCGATTGAGCAGCGATTGCGTCAGCGGCGAACCGATCAGCCATCCGCGCAGGCTGACGCCCAATTTCGTCAGCGCTTCGCCCGGCCGCGCCATAGCTTCCGGATCGTCCATGCCGGCCAGCCGCACAACGTCGTCGGCCCGGCCCGCCGGCGCATGAAACGCCCGCCGCATCAGATCCTCCTGATGCATCAGCGCGAGCAGCCGATGGCTCCGCACACGGCGGACGGCGGCCGCCCATCCCGCCACGCCGCCCCGCGTGCGCGCCGCGGCCAGCCCCGCGACGAATTCCTCGAAAACCTCGGCCGAAGACAACGCCGGATCGCTCAGCGCGCGCAGGGCGGCGGCCAGCAGTTCGTCGAACCGGACGAATTCGCGCAGGCGCTCCTCATGCAATGCGGGCGGTCGCGGCGATCGGCGGAAAATGCGGTCGATTAAGCCCAGCAGCGGCGTGCGCTGACGATCCGGGGAGATTGGCCAAGCCCGAGTCGGAGGTTGCATGCGGCGACTAAAAGCAACTACGATGCCCTTTTTTTGACATAGCTATTCATAGCTTTCACATATTTAATCTACTTTAATTCACGAATCCGCTCCTAACGGCCAAAGCGCGCCGCCAGTATCCCGCGTGGCGCCGGAAAAATTGGCGCCAACGGAATCGACCGCTGGTGACGCGGCGGCGCGGCCGCCCGCGCCCGTCTATCCTCACATTCGTGGCAGGCGCAGGATGTTGACCGATCGCGGGCGCAAAACGAGCACGCTGAGCGCAACCGTCGGGCGCGCCGATGAAACATTGGCGCCGCAAGGGCGTAATAGGTATCGGACACGTCGCGGCGCGGTTCTTGGCGTCGAATGAATCGTTTAATGATTCGTTTCCGGGTACACTCCGCCCGCGGCAATGAATCAGGCGGCCCGCGCCGCCGTCCAATGTTGCTATGCTACGAAGCTTGCACCTAGAATTGAGCGGGGAGAACTGAACATGGCCGAGCCGGTAACTTTTCAGGCGCTGGCGAGCAGCGATTACGTACTCTCGACGGCGGAAAATTTCGTTCTTTACGTGCTGCTCGAAGCGCTGGCGGGCGGCGCGGGCGGCGCGGGCGGCGGCGAGCGGCTGCCGCTCAATCTGGGCATCGTGCTCGACCGTTCGGGCTCGATGTATGACGAACGGCGCCTCGAATTCGTCATCGAGGCGGTCAAGTTCCTTGCGCGGAACGTCGCGCCCGAAGACCAGATCGCGGTGATCGCCTTCGCCGACAAGGCGCAGGTGATCATCCGTCCCGAACAGATTCACGACGCGGCCGCGGTGCGGCGCGCGCTCGAGGACATCGATCTGCTCGAAATCGGCGGTGGCACGCAGATGGCGCTGGGGATGCGCGCGGCGATCGACGAGGTCAAGAAAAATCTCGCCGCCAACCGGCTCAATCGCGTGCTGGTGTTGACCGACGGGCAGACCTACGAAGAGACCGCCTGTATCGAACTGGCGAACCAGAACCGCGATCAGATGTCGTTTTCGGCGATGGGCGTCGGCGTCGAGTTCAACGAAAAACTGCTGATGCGCATCGCGCAGGATTCGCACGGGAAATATCATTTCATCGGCGATCCCGCCGAAATTCCCGGAATTTTCGAGGATGAGATCCAGGGACTGCGCGCGGTCAGCGTCCGCAACGGCCGGATCGACGTGGTGCTCGCCCAGGGCGTGCAGGTGCGCGAGGCGTTCCGCGCCAGTCCGGAAATTTACGCGCTTGGCGCGCCGCTGGTCGGCGAGGATCGCAAGGTCGCCTACGAAATCGGCGACCTTGAAGCCGGCGTGCCCGGCTCGGTGCTGCTCACCCTGGTGTTGCCGCCACGCCGGCCGGGTCCCGTGCGCATCGGCCAGGCGAATCTCCGCTATGAAGTCCCGGGCGTGGGCGAACGCGGCGCCAACGCCGATATCACCGTCGAATACACGCTCGATCGCACGTTGATGAGCAAGCGCAACGGGCGCGTGATGAACATGGTTGATCAGGTTTCGATCGCCAAGCTCCAGGCGCGCGCCGAGGAGGAACTGAAATCGGGCAACGTCGATCGCGCGACGCGCCTGCTCAGCAACGCGATTCAGGGTTCGCAACGAGCGGGCAACGTCAAGGCGACCCAGGCGCTCTCGGGCCTGATGGATGAGGTTAAGAAGACCCAGACGCTCGGCACCCGCGCCGCCAAAACCACGCTGCTGCAGGCGCAGGCGGTGGTGCGCAAGACCCAGATGCTGGATCCCGAAGCGCTCAAGGATTTGCAAAAAGGCGAATAACTCCACCGGGGAACCCCGCCCGCCGCAGGCGGCGGCGCGCGGAGAAGGCGAGCGACGACTATGACCAAGTGCAGCGAATGCGGCTACGAGAATATGGACGGCCTTGACTATTGCGACGGCTGCGGCGCCAAGCTGGCGCACGCCGATGGCGGCGCGGCCGCGCCCGCCGTCGAACCCGCGCCCGCGGCTCCGATGGCCGCCGATCCCGCGCCGGAACCCGCGGCCACCGCCGCGCCGGAACCCGCCGCCGAGGCGCCAGCCAGCGCCGCCGAGGCGCCAGCCAGCGCCGCCGAGGCGCCA